>JAUVKO010000005.1 GCA_030596225.1 Fidelibacterota bacterium | reverse complement strand
AGCGTTGTCCTGACCTACACCTTTCCATCTGACACGGGAACCCCTGTCGATCTGGCTATGTCCAACTCAAATGGTGATACCTATACGGCCACTATTCCTGCTACCGGCACTGAGGGCACTTTGGCTTATTACATTACAGCAACCAACAGCAGCGGGTTAACGCAAACCAGTAGCATCAAGGGTGTTGATATTGCCAATCCACCACCGCCGCTGACCATTCAAACTATTCGTGGAGATTTGGATACCTACCTGGAACAAACTGTGAGTATTAATGCCGTTGTGAGTATTGGTTCAGGCATTATTCGTACCGATCGTACCAGTATGTATATTCAGGATAATTCAGGTTACGGAATCAATATCAATCAATCAGGCTTGTTAAGTCCCGCTCTGCTCCAGGGTGATTCACTTTTAATATCGGGCACTATAGGCGATTACACCAGCTCAAGCACTGGTGATTATACGGTGCAAATGAGCGATATCAGTTATACCCTCTTAGCTCAGGGTCGTTCAGTTCCTGCTGTGCGTGAGATCAGCAGTGCCGAATTAGACAATCCAGCCAATGAAGGTCGTTTTGTCAAAGTATGGGGAGCCGTACAGTCCCGTTCAGATGGGGTTGGTGGTGGTTCTAATATCGGTATCGAGGATGGTCTAGGTCTCTTGACCCTTCGAGTTTGGGACACAACAAATCTATTAAGTGATCTGGAAGCTGACAGCTTACTGCAAGTAGGTAATCTGGTGGACGTGTATGGCGTTGTGAGTACCTATCAGGGTGATGGACAACTCCTGGCAGCTTATGCCTGGGATATTCAAGCTCACAAAGAGGGTGCTGACAGTGACGGCAGTACGCGTTTGTTAGTTGCTCCTTATCCTTTTGTGCCCCAACATGCAGAAGTTATTGAATACTCGTATAAATTCCCGGCAAACTCGCGGATAACCCTACGCATATTTGATCTCTCAGGTCACTTTGTAACCACTCTTTTTGAAGATTATCGTTCTCTGTCGTTGGAAGTGACTAAAACCTGGAATGGACGTGATGAGGTTTCACAACTCGTTCCTGCCGGTACCTATATCATGCATCTTGAAACGGTGAACCGCTCAACCGGGGAAATCAAAACAGATATGGCTCCTGTAGTCATCGGGAGTAGATAACGATGAAAAAGATATTTACAATACTTCTGTCTTCTGTCTTCTGTCTTCTGTCTTCTGGATTTGCTCAAGTTACGACCGATAATCCCTATAAAACCCCTGCTATGGGAGGATTAATGGGCAGCAATATTGCTCTCTCTTCAGATGGCAGTGCTCAGCTCCTAAATCCAGCAACACTTATGTCGGTGGAGAGCAGCTTTGTACTTGCCGGAACCCAGCAGGTATTCAATCAGAGTTTTTTACCATACAATGTTTTGACTGCCGGATTGGATTTACCTGCGGGGTTGGGCAAAATGGGATTAAGCTTTGAGTCTATGACAGTTTCTTACCGTGATGAAACTCTATCAGGTGAAACAGCAGTTGGTTTTTCCCATGCCTTCAATCTAAGAGATGATCGTCTCTCTACCTTAAATATGGGATATACTCTGAAATATATGTCCATCGATTATGGTCAATCCGCTGGTATGAGCGGTGATGGTTCTGATGGGATGGACCTGGGATCTGCGTCTGCATTTGGGATTGATCTAGGCTTCCAAGCCACTCTGTCTAAACGACATTGGGTTGGAGTTGTAGTTCATAATGTAAATCGTCCTCAGATCGGCTCCGGATCAGCGGTTTCTGCGCTGCCCAGAGATATTCAGGCAGGTTTTTCTTATGCACCAACCCGGCAAGTGGTTACCAGTTTTGCTTTGGTAAGTGGCCCTGGTTTGGCCACTGAATTTCATGCCGGTATGGAATATACATTGAATCCATATTTAACCTTAAGAGGCGGTATCCAATCGCAGCCTAATCGCTTCGGGACGGGATTTTCATTTCATGCCAGGGGATTGCAATTGGATTATGCCCTGTTAACGCATCCGATATTACCTGTTACACATCAAGTTTCTATCGCTTTTGCCTTTGCGAGTCCTTTTTGAGGGAATCCAGATGATCAAGCGATTACACAGAATAATGCAAATTGCCCCAGGCATTCCACTGCTAATCGTGGGTTTGCTGATGACGGGTACGGTGGTGGCTGAGCAGATTGATATCAACAATGCCACTCTCACAGAGATGCAGAGTCTCCCTCTTTCTGAGGAACAAATCCAGGCAGTTTATGAATATGTACAGTATCATGGACCAATTGAGAGTATCTATGAATTGGTCAATGTAAAAGGCTTGGGTAATGCCGGTTTGCAAAGCCTGAAGACCACCGTTGTGCTAAAACCAGATCTTTCTGTTTCAACCAATACACGCCTGGAAGATCAGTACCGCAAAGTTGAGAATTGGACTTCTACCGAAGGTGCCAGTGAAGGTCTGGTAGAGCTTTGGCTGGAACGGCTTGCTGAACCTATGAATGTAAATACTGCTTCCTATGAAGATTTGGTATCCTTGCAAAATGTGAGTCCCGTAGATGCGGTTGCGGTTTTAAAATTGCGAACTGAGGTGGATTCCATTGGCTCAGCCAGATGGCTGCGGAATGCGATTGGCTTGTCTTACTATGGCTATCGGAATATGCGCGATTTCATTGCTTATAGTGAACCGGAGGGCGAACAATGGCATATCTGGTATAATATGGTTTATAAGACAATCCCTTCTACCAATTCTACAGATGAGGAAACCGCTAATCCTCTTCTTGGTTCCGTTTATTCTCCTGATATTCTCCATAAGTTTTCTATTAGTAACTCTACGCATTGGAAAGCGGGTCTGTCCTATAATCGCCAGCTTGGTGAAGCGAATCGCTATTTTGAGGGGAGTAATATCCCAGAAGTAAAAGCATCCCTCACTTTCTCAGATTATGACTGGGCTGGATTTCATTTAGATCGCCTGGTTCTTGGTAATTTCTCAGCCACCATGTCACAAGGTGTTGTCTTTGAAAGTACGGATTATCGTTCTCCACGCCGATCCGGCTATGGCTGGAATAAGCGTGCCCATGGTATATTTTCTGATCTGTCCAGATCACAGGAATATGCCCAACGTGGAATTGGAATTCAGGGTTCCATAATCAATAAACTCAAATTTATGGGATTTGCTTCCAAGAATAATCGGGATGCTGTCCTCAACCCAGATGGTGAATCATTTACCGCACTTATTACCCTCTATCCTCGTATTGATGATGGTTTGGTCAATGAACTTTCACAACCACTTCTGGATGTGGTTAATGAGGTCACTTATGGTGGCAATGTTCGTTTTGAGTTCACTCCGGGCACCTTTTTTGGGGTCTCTGCATATGAAAGTTTGTATGATAAAGAATTGAGACCTGATGTGACCCTATCTGTTATTGATGCAGACAATACGGATTTATTTCTCAATTCATCAGGGAATGGTGCCGATACTGAGATTGCAGCCATGCATGCTTCATTGGCACAGTCCAGTCTGTGGGCGGATGCCAGATCAAATCGCAGAATTCAGGGATTGGAATTCAGCACTGTTGTGAGCAATCTGGCATTGCAGCTTGAGTGGGCTGTATTGGATAAGGATAGTGAGATTCTTGCTGTGGATACAGATCCACAAGCGCTGGTAGCTAATGCTTATTTACAGTTCGACAACTTTAATTTCATGGTGCTATACCGTGATTATGATCTCGGTTTTGACAATCCGTATCAACGCAGCTTTTCAAACTATCAGCGCTACAAGAGCAGTATTTTTGAAGATGAATTTTATCTCAAGGATCCGGTCTTGTCGTACTTGTATACCGGAGCCTCCCAACCTCAGGCTGAGCGAGGTATCTATGTCAGCAGCCGCTATCAAATCCATCGTACCTGGGTCCTGACCACAAATTTTGATACATGGACACGCGTCGCTGATGGTGCCCGTTATTATCGTACTGTAGCCACAGCAGAGTACAGACCCGTATTTAATTACCGATTCAAGATTCGCCAAAAATGGCAGGCTCGGGGTAGTTTTAATATTTTCTCGCCTACCGGGTATGAGAATAGAGAAACCATTCTTACAGGGCGTATGCGACTTTCAGGATATGATCAGTTACAGATCACTTATGTAAATTCGGTCACACTTTTTGATCCTCGTCGTCGTCTGACCATTGATCTGGCAACAGGTGAGAATAATGTCTCTCCAGTAGGCCAGGCAGCTAGTCCCGGTAATGCTCTGGGTTTTGTTTTGACCCACAATTTCACTCCCATGTTCAAGATTATCGGATCAGTCGTTTACTATAAAGGGTTTTTCTGGAGCTTTGAGGATACTGATTTCCGTGTATTTGATTCACCTGATGGATCGATGCGTTGGTGGGTAACCGCCTTTTCAAGGTTGGGAAATCATTGGGCAATTAGGGCCAAGCTGTCCTGGGATGAAGGAGCGGCGCTTTCTAATTATGCCTATGGTTTGGAAAAGTATGATCCACGTGTTCCGGCTCTTGGCACCAGCTGGTTTGGAGAAAATACAGATTTTCGGCTTCAATTGGATTATGCTTTTTAGAAAACTTAAACCGCAAAGAACGCAAAGGGCGCCAAGTTTGGAGTTATGTACAATGTTAAGGATTTTGAAGAATAAAATATGAAGAAAATACTTATGAAAAATTTGACTACAGCCATATCTAGACTTTTGACACTTACACTGGTGATAAGTTCTACAGCCATGGGGCAGAGTTACTTCAATGCTCTTTTAATGAATGAACTTTCAACAGGTCATGGACGTGATATGGCACTATCAGGGGCTAATACCTCTGATTATAGCGGTCCACTCAATACACTTAACAACCCTGCTAATCAAGGTGGATTCAAAGGAGTCCTGTTGTCTGGTGGATTAATGATCATGGGGATGAATGAAAATCGTTCCTATCCGGCCATTGATCAGTTTGGTGATAGGGTCACTGATAATGTTTATGTGGTCTCCAGAGGGTACCAGCCGGCTTATTCCGGCGGTGTTTCCTGGGGAATTGATAAACTAGGCGTATCACTTGTTACAGTGCCCTTTGTCACGCCGGCCTTCTTCTATAAAGAGGAGATCAGAGGTAGCCTTTATCCTCCAAATGTGAATCGTGACCCTTTGATCGGGTATCACCATATTGAACAAACCGGTGTGATTCAAAAAACAGGGGCTAGTTTTGCCTCTGCGTTTGGATCATGGTCTATTGGTGGTGGTATTCAGGTTTTGCATGGAATTGACCTGGAAAACAAATTTGGTGTCTCTGTGATCGATAGTAATGATGTTTCAGCATTAGCCAGTGAAACCACTTTTCTGCAGCATGAGACCTGGTCATTGAATAAATCTCCTGTTGTTTTCAATCTGGGAATCATCAAAGATCTTGGTATGCATTGGCGCATAAGCGCCAGCTATCAGTCAGGTGTTAATCTGGAATCAACACGACAGGGCGCCATTCCACTATTTGATACCACCATGGCTTACCCCTTGGTATCCTGGACTTCTGACACCTTAATGCTGGATACTGAGATTCCGGGTAAATTTGAGATAGGATTACGGATGAAACCATCGAATCCTTTACCCACTTCTGTATATATTTCTGTCGCTTATCAGGATTGGTCACAATACAGCGTGTCTTATGTGGATAGTTTATCTGATGGAACAAATTCTTTGAATTATCCTATGCAAGAAACCTTCACGATAAGTGGCGGTGTAGAGCACTGGGTTTCAGATCAGGTCCCATTCCGTGCTGGATTCTCCTGGATAGAGTCACCTCTTGCTGACGAATTAGCACAGAGCCGATTTAGTGCCGGTTCCGGTTGGGTGAGTGGTCCCTTGCAGTTTGATATTGCTATGCAGATCAGCTCCGTCCAATATTCTTTTGTAGATATCTTCACGCCGGTTGAGTTAACGGCGAATGATCGAGAATTTGTTCGTGAAACCAACACTACTTATTCCTTTACTGTGAGTTATAGCCTGTGAAAAAAAATAGCTATTTAAGCCTGGCGATCCTACTTGTTGGGCTGATATTACTTCAATCTGATGCTGTAAATGCCCAAACATCAACATATACCAAGCAATTTGAAACATCGGAATACCTGAAGATCCATTTGCTATTCACCAATGATATGCATGGTGGCATTGCTCCATCAAAAGCTTGGTTCATGAATCCTGAATTTCCACCTGATTTAGGTGGTGGCGCTTCTATGTTCAGTTATGTGAATGAAATCCGGGCGGAAGCGGCCGTAGAAGGCGCTGAAGTCTTGCTTCTAGATGGTGGCAATATCTATCAGGGTACACCGTTAGGAATGGCAGATTCCGGGCGCGCCATGATCGATTGGATGAATGAGATGCAGTATGATGCCGCTGCCATTGGTCTTCAAGAATTTATGTTCGGGATTGATAATATTGCAGCTTTGGATAAAGCAGCCGAATTCCCGTTATTAAGTGCCAATGTAAAATCGGATGAGTATGATCCACAAGATCGACTGATCAAGACGCTCCAAGGTGTCAAAGTTGGTATCATTGGATTAACGACATCCAATACACCTAATAAATTATTACCCGAGCAAACCAGTGGAACCTCATTCTCCAAAGAGATTCCGGTCGTTAACCAACAATTGAGATCTCTTAAAGAGGAGGGCGTAAATTGTGTTCTGGGTTTGTTTCATCTTGGTGTTCCCTATCAACGTGAAAACGAATTTGCTGAATTTATTGATACCTATGAAGAAGAGAGTGATTTTAGCGATCGGGTAATCACGAATTTGGAAATGGCCCACCTCGTTAGTGGTGTGGATATCATTATTTCAGGTGGAACCAATGCCGGTTATAACACACCCTGGGAAGATCCTCAAACCCACACATTGGTTATTCAGGGATACGGGGGAGCCAGCAATATTGGTCATATTATTCTGTATGTACATCGTGGGACAGGCACGCTGGCCGGGTATAAAAAACCATTTTCAAGAGGTGTGCTGCTCACCCTAAGTACTGATGATATTCAAGCTGATAAATTGATGTCCAGTCAACTCTCAGCACTTGAAGCTGAAAGCATCAAACCCCGCAAGCGTGATTTCTCAAAAACAGTTCCTGCATTCTCACAAGTTTCTCAGACGCCAGAACTGGATCGATGGGGCTTTGATGTCCCGAATTTTAATCAGGATTCGCATCTGGAGGTGGCAACCTGGAATATGGAGTGGTTTCCCAAAGCTAATGACAGCACCATTACAGCTGTGGCAGAGATCATGCAGAAAGCGAATGCGGACATTTATGCTGTTCAAGAGATCGGGAGTCTTAAACAGTTTGCTGCTATGATGGATCTGTTACCGGCTTATGGTTTTCAGGTAACCCGTCAGTCATCTTTCTTTGATCAGGCCATTGTATACAAAAAAAATATCCTCACTTATGTGGGTCGGGAAGAACCCTTCGCGCATGCTGATTACAATTTTGCCGGTAGACCACCGCTACGGGTTGACTTTCTGTGGAAGAATGGTGAACAGCTTGAACCTGTCTCTGTGATCAATCTGCACCTCAAATGTTGTGGAAATGGTCTTGAACGTCGCAAGAAGTCCGTTGATGAGCTCCATGAATACCTGCGTCGGGGTATGGAATGGGGAGAGGAGAATATCATCGTTTTAGGTGATTGGAATGATCAGCTGGATGATGTAGGAATGGTTCAGAGTTTTGGTGCCTTCCTGGATGACCCGGAGAATTTTCTTTTTACCACCGCAGAAATTGCCGGTGATATAGATCAGGCCTCTTATCCCAGTTGGCCCAGTTTTCTTGATCATATCCTCATCGCTAAGGGTTTTTATGACGAATATAAGAACGGTAGTACGATCCAAACTCTGCCGGTGGAAGATTGGTTGGGAAATTGGGAAAATTATGAGTTGATCATCTCTGATCACCGTCCTGTTCTCATGCAGCTCAACATGTCTCACTGAAACGCGCAAAAGGTTCTTCCTTCAAAATGATGCGTATTATCTGCTGGCTGTCCAGTTTTTTAATTTTAAGCATATTTCTGTTTAGCTGTGCAGTACCTGTAGAACCAGATGGTCCCACGGGTCCCATCATTCCATCTATTGATGATAGCAGCAGCATTAGCATTGTTACCTGGAACTTGAAATATTTCCCGCAACAAACCACCCGTAGCGTTGAACGTGTCCAACAAATTATGGATTCCTTGAATGCAGACTTCTATTGTATACAAGAGATATATGAGAGAGACTATTTTGATGATGTGATGAACGGTATTGATCAGTACGAAGTCATTTACTCAAATCACGACTACTTGGCCTTGGCGATAGTTTATAAACAAGACTCTTTTCTACCAGCTAGTACTACCCATTTGTTTGAGAATGACAACTACAATTTCGCCAGAAGAGCCCCGTTACTTGTCAGCTTCGAATATCAAAAAAGTGGTGTTGACCAGGTAATCAATCTCATTGACTTGCATATGAAGTGTTGTGAGGAAGTGCCTTCCGATCTTGAACGCCGCCATGATGCCAGCCAAATGCTTTATGATTACCTGCAAAATGCTAGAGCTAATGGGGACAGCAATTTTGTTGTAGCAGGGGACTGGAATGATGATATCCACGATCCTGATGGATCTGGTCTCTACGCCTTTGAGGCCTTCCTGAATGATCCGGATAACTTCTATTATATTACCGATAGCCTGGCAGCTACCCGCTCGGTAATAAATGCCTCTTATCCAAGTTGGAACAGCTTTATAGATAATATACTGATCAGTCGCTCCCTGTTTGATGAGGCGGCTCATTCTGAAGTACGCACCCTTCGTTTAGAGGAGGTCTTTGGAGACTACAGCTCGGTGGTATCCGATCATAGACCCGTGCTCTGGTCATTTATCCCCAATTAGAAAACACGAGCTGAATAGGCAATCAGTTCTTCTGGGATTAGGTGAAACAGGAAAGCTTGAGGGGTTGTTGCTCGTAAAGCTGGTCAATCATCAAAATCCGGGTGTAGCGGAAATTCGATAATAAAATAGGAACCAGAATCATTTATAAGCTCTACTTTTCCCATGAGTTGTTGCTCGGAAAGGATCTTAACCAGATATAAACCCAGCGATTTGACAGAATCCCAGACCACAGGATGTTGAAATCCCACTCCATTATCCCTGACTTCAAGCCTCAAATCATCATTTTTAAGATGGGTGAAACTGACACATATCTGTTTATCAGTTTTAGCTGGGTCCGGGAAAGCGTGTTTTAAGGCATTCGTCACCAGCTCATTGATCATAAGTCCGCAGGGAACAGCTATATCCACAGGAAGAGTTATCTCCGGAATTTCACTGATGAGCTCCACAGGCTCTTTTTCCTGCCTGAATGCTGCCTGTAGATCAGCAGTAAGACCTCGTATGTATGTAGCCATATCAATATTGTCAAATTCACTGGAGCGATAAAGGGCATCATGCACCAAGGCCATTGAATTGATTCGATTTTTAAATTCGTCCAGAGTTTGAATGGTAACTTTATCATCAATGCCAGCTTTCTGAAGGCCTAATAAGCTGGCGATGATCTGAAGATTATTTTTGATACGGTGGTGGACTTCTTTAAGCAGAAGCTCTTTTTCATTTAAAGACTTTTCAAGCAGGTTTCGGTGTTGGGCGATTTCAGTGACATCTTCCAAGGATATCATAACCTGATTGGTGGATCCTGATTCATCCTTCAAGGGATAAAGAAGCGTACGGACAACCCTGGGTTTGCCATCGTGAGCAATGAATTTGACCTCCGGGTGTTCGATAACCTTACCCAGTACAGCTTTTTTAAAACTTGAATCAAGACTTAGTTGACGAGCCAATGGATCATGATCTATTTGATAATTTCCAATCATTTTATCAGGGTTGGCCACTCCCCACAAATTTATCCATCCGTCATTCAGATGAGTAATATGACCCTCAATATTGTGAATAGCCATTGGGATTGGTGATTGAGATATGACAGCCCGAAAATAATCAGCGCGTTCCCTGGCTTCTCGATGGGCTTTCTTACGTGACTTGATCTGGGTGTTGAGTTCAATATTATGCTGTTTGAATTCTTCAGCACGACGAAGTAGAAAGGATGTACGCAGGCGATACAACATGAAAAAACCTAGCAGGATAAGTAAAACACTCCCGTAGATAAACCACCAGGTTTCCCAGAATTTAGGGTGGACCACAATTTGAAGCTTTGCTCCCTCTTCATTCCACACACCATCATTATTACTGCCTTTTACATGAAGTGTGTATTTACCGGGGGCAAGGTTTGTAAAAGTGACCGATCTTTGATTGCCGATGTAACGCCATTTATCCTCAAAACCTTCCAGGAAGTATGCGTATTCATTACTCGGTGAATGATAATAATCAAGACTGGCGAAACTAATGCTGAAGAAAAGATCATCTGGAAATAGTTGGATTTCAGACTGGTCGGTAATAGTGCTGTTTAAAACAATTCGGTTATTATATTTTTTATTAACCTGAATATGGTGATTCATAATCGATAGATCCGTAAATTGAATAGGCGGGATATACTTATTATCTTTGATCTGATCCGGATCAAAATAGGTAATTCCCTTAACTCCGCCGAAATAAAGCCAACCCTTATCATCAATACAACCAGCTGGGTTAAATTCTTTGCTCAGGACACCATCAGCGAGCGTATAGGTCTTGAAGATTTTTTTGTGTTTGTCAAAACGAGCAAGCCCGTTATTAGTACTAATCCAAAGGTGTCCACGTAAATCTTCAAAGATTTTATAAATGGTCTCACTCAGAAGACCATGCTCAATGCCAAAATTTTCAAATGTATTCTTAAGGGGATCAAATTTAGATAACCCGCCACCATAAGTTCCCAGCCAGATATATCCATCCTCATCCTCATGAAAACACATCACATCATTGTTCGGTAGGGCATATGGGTCACCAGAGATGGATTTGAATTGTTTCAGACTCAGATTATCACGGTCAAAAGCGATCAGCCCCTCGTTCTCAGGTCCTAACCAAAGCATACCTCGTGAATCTTCAAACATTGAGTAAAGAGATATATTTCCCAAGCTAATATTATTTATGGCCGGCTCACGATAAGTCTGGAACTCCATTATGCCGGGGTCAAGTTTGATTAAACCTTCATCCCAGCTGCCTAACCAGATGTACCCGTTTTTATCTTCATACAAAGAGGTCAGAAGTTCGCTTTGAAGGCCATTGGGAATATCAGAATTGGCTTCTATATGCTCAAAAGTTGAGGATCCGTTTCTAAGGAGATCAAGCGATAAACTGGCTGAGATAACCCAAAGATTATCATTCTGATCAACCAGGATATCTTGAACCCCATTGTCACTTAAGCTGCCAGGATCATCAGGATCATGCATATATTCTGTAAATGTTTTCTCTCTGGTATCATAATAGGTAATACCTTCTGACCAGGTAGCGATCCAGAGATTACCCTTGCTGTCATCACGAATTTGCAGGATCCGCTCGTCATGTAGACTGGAGGGGTCGAGGGGGTCATAGGTCAAACTGAAAAACTTCTTACGATCCCGAATGTATTTTCCAACACCACCGGCAGATGTGGCTACCCAGATAATGTGTCCATCATCATAGATACTTTGAATAACATCATCATTTAGAGCAGAATCATCATAAACCTTTCTGCCGATGGTCTCCAGTAAATGTCCCTGCATATCCATGACAAGAATTCCCTTGGAATCAGTCCCTGCCCAAAATCGGTCCTCATTCTCCTGGATCATCCAGATAACACTTGTTTCGGGGCAGTGTGGATTAATTTCTGATTTGAATCCATGGTGGATGAAGCTATCACTATCCAGATCATATTGATCAAAACCGCCCCAATTGGTTCCAATCCAAATTCGATAATCATGACCATCAAAAGTTTCAAACACATGTCTTGCATTATTGTCAAAAATGGTGCTGGGATCATCTGGATCGTTAATATAATTTTTTAATTCATAATTATTTAGATCCAGGACATTCAATCCCCGAAAGGTTGAGATCCACAATTTGTGAGTGTGGTCTTCAAAAAGACCGTGAACGACAGAATCAGAAAGAGCTACACCATTGGATACCAAATATTTTAAGGGTGTAGATTGACCTGTTTCCGGGTCAAAACGAAAAAGACCAGCACCAGAAGTCCCGACCCAGATATTGCCATGGTGGTCCTCATGGAGCGCATAGACCGTTCCCTCACCTATACTGAGGCTGTCTAGAGGGTCATGCGGATACTGAATAAAACGTTCTGTTTCATAATTATATTTATTCAGGCCGGATAAATAAGTTCCTATCCACAGATTTCCACGATTATCAACGAGTGTTGAATACACTGAGCTGGAGTTTATTGATGTAGAATCCAGGGGATTATGACGGAATGTCTTGAATGAGATGCCATCATACCTGTTCAAGCCATCTTCCGTTCCAAACCACATAAAACCATATTTATCTTTAGCGATGGTCTTGACACTATTAAGTGAAAGACCATGGGTTATATCAATCGTCTCGAACAAATATGCCGGGGTGCTGCTTCCAGTCATGATCTCCAGTAGAAGAAGATGAAGGAAAATAAACCTGAGTATCCGTTTCATAGGTGGTGTAAATTAGTTTTTATTCGGAAAAAAAACATCCCAATTTTTAAGAGTGTCCTCTGAAGCGTGTTGGCTGGCTTCTTTTTTATTGCGACCTTCGCCAAATCCAACAATGGATCCATCAATAGAAACTTGAATCATATAAAAAGGGTCATGATCCGGACCGGTGGTTTTAGTCACTTCATAGACAGGATTGCCCATTTTGAGCCGTTGACATTTTTCTGCCAATTGACCCTTATGATTGAATGAGCCCAATTCTTCAGCATAATCCGGTTTGCCGGCAATGACATGAGTTTTAACCCAACGAGCGGCAGGTTCATACCCACCATCAATATAAATGGCAGCAATAAGCGATTCGATTACATCAGCCATGATGGAATCATTATCTCGCTTACCACCCCGCCGACTGGATTTGCTCAGCAAAATCCAACGACCCAGATCTAAGCGGGTTGCGCACTCAGCTAAATAGCTGCCGTTGACCAGAATGGTGCGATATTTTGTAAGCGTCCCCTCATTGAGATGAAGATGAGTCTTAAAAAGATAATCAGAAACAACCAACTGAAGGACAGCGTCTCCTAAAAACTCAAGACGCTCGTATGAATAGCGGATATTGTTTTGGCTGGCAAAAGAGCTATGAGTTAAAGCCCGTTCCAATAGATGGGGTTTTTTAAAGGAATAGCCGAGGATCTTTTCAATTGCAGAAAGATTCTTAGCAAGGGTCTCAGAAACCTTGACCTTTTCTTTGCGCCTAAAGATTTTCCCCAGAAATCCCATATATTTCTCTTAAATTTTGAATTCCTTCACTGTCAATACCGCATTATGACCACCAAAACCAAAGGAATTGCTAATGCCGGCCTTTACATCACGTTGAACAGAGACCTTGGGTGTGTAGTCCAGGTTACATTCATCACAGGGATTGTCATGGTGTATAGTCGGTGCGATGGTATTGGTTTGAATCGTTTTCACCAGGGCAGCCAACTCAATCCCACCTGAGGCACCCAAAAGATGACCGGTCATGGATTTAGTGGAACTGATAGCCAGCTTATGTGCATGGTCACCAAAAACATTCTTAATGGCAATGGACTCATTTTTGTCATTTGCATGTGTCGAAGTACCGTGTGCATTGATATAATCAATATCTGTGAGAGCTAGGTCACTATCAGCAATTGCCATTTTCATGGCATGTTGGGCGCCTTCTCCTTCAGGAGCCGGGCTGGTAATATGGTGCGCATCCGCTGTCATCCCAAAGCCGGCCAGCTCAGCCAGAATAGTTACTCCACGAGCTTGGGCATGTTCAAGACTTTCCAGGACAAAGACTCCGGCACCTTCACCCATGACAAAACCATCTCTTGCTTTGTCAAAGGGGCGACTGGCAGATTCAGGGTCAGGGTTGAAAGTGAGGGCTTTCATGTTAGTAAAACCGGCGAATCCCATTTGGGTCAGAGCCGCATCGGCTCCGCCACAGACCATAACATCGGCATCTCCGTAACGGATGGATCGCAGACCAAGACCAATTGCATGACTGGCAGTGGCACAGGCAGAATTAACAGAAAAATTCGGACCTTTTAAGCCCCAGATGATAGAGACATATCCAGCTGCAATATCCGGGATCATCATTGGAATGAAAAATGGACTCACCCGCCGATGATTCCGTTTGATCAACATGGTATGTTGTTCCTCAAAAGTATACAGTCCGCCAACTCCGCTGCCGATGATCACTCCAATTCGACTTGGATCCTCAGAAGCAATATCCAGTTCACTTTGCGCGATTGCACATTTCGCAGAATGGACTGCATAGCGGGTAAAGGGGTCCATACGACGCGCTTCTTTGAAATCAACGATATCATCGATACTCACTTTGTCTTTTACTGTAGCAGCAACTGTGGCATTATAACCCTTTTCCAGCAACCAATCCTGAGTTGTCACGCCATTCTTACCGGCGACAAGATTGTTCCAGAAAGTGTCCACATCATTACCCAGTGGTGAGACAATGCCCATACCGGTAATTACAACACGTTTTTTCATGGTACTCCCTAAAAAAAAGCTGGATTCACCGAAAAGTTAAGCTTAAGCGCTGAACTCTGCGGTGAACCCAGATTTCAATTAAATGTTGAGGACTAAAGCTTATCCGAGCTTGCTGTCAATATATTGGACCGATTTACCAACAGTAGTGATAGTTTCAGCATCTTCATCTGGGATCTCAATATCAAAAACTTCTTCGAACTGCATGATCAGTTCAACAGTGTCCAGTGAGTCAGCTCCCAGATCATCAATAAATGAAGCATCTTCAGTGATCTTGGCAGCATCTACACCTAATTTTTCAACAATTACATCGCGTACTTTTTCGAAAGTTGACATGTTATTCTTTCTCCTAACTTTCAGTTCTAACCTTGCATGACCAGGCCGCCATCAACATTGAGGACCTGACCTGTAATATATCCGGCTTCTTCTGAACCCAAAAACGCAACCAGGTTGGCTACGTCTTGCGGTTCTCCAATACGACCCAAAGGGATCTGTTTGAACAGTTTTTCTTTAGAATCCTCTGTGATCGTATCCGTCATATCGGTGGCAATATAACCAGGTGCAACAGCATTCACAGTGATTCCTCTTGATCCAATTTCTCTGGCCAGAGACTTTGTAAATCCAATAATACCAGCCTTGGAAGCAGCATAATTTGCTTGCCCGGCATTGCCAATTTGGCCAACTATGGAAGTGATGTTAATGATGCGTCCTCCCTGCAATTTCAGAAAGTTACGCAGTAGAGCCTGGGACATATTAAAGACACTTTTCAGATTAATGTTCATGATATCATCCCATTGATCTTCTTTCATACGCATCATCAGATTGTCTTTGGTAATTCCGGCATTGTTAACCAAAATATCTACTTTGCCAAATGTTTCTATAACAGTATTGCATAAAGCTTTGCAGTCCTCCATGGAGGAGACGTCTGCAGCGATACCAAGACTGGTCAAACCTTTAGATTCAAATTCCTGCTGAATTCGCTGGCAATCTTCAGCGTTGCGACTGCTAACCACAACTTTGGCTCCCAGCTCAGCAAGATTTAGGGCTATCTGATAGCCGATACCTCTCGTAGAACCGGTAATGATGGCAACTTTTCCCTGGTAATCACTCATGACAAGGCCTCCAATTGTTCTTGTGTTCCAACACCACTAATATCAGTATCTCGGTTGATACGTTTGATCAAGCCCTGAAGCACTCGTCCAGGACCTACTTCAACAAATTCACTTACACCCTCTTTGGACATTTTCTTGATACTATCTTCCCAGAGGACAGGATTTTCAAGCTGTTCAATAAGGTTGGATTTTATTTTCTCAGGATCAGTCGTGGGACTGGCATCTACATTAGCAATGATGGGTACTCTTGCTGTGTTAAATTTGGCTTTTGCTATGGCTTTACTCAATCCCTCAACAGCCGGAGCCATAAGCGGAGAGTGAAAGGCACCACTCACATTCAAAGCCACCACTTTACGGGCGCCCAGGTTTTTAGCAATCTCCATGGCATAATGAACGGCAACAGTTTCTCCGGAGATCACGATTTGTCCGGGAGAATTGAAATTGGCAACTTGAACAATACCGCGGTTGGAAGCATGGAGACAGACCTTTTCAATATTCTCTCTGGACATATTGAGAATGGCAGCCATAGCACCTGATTGTGATTCTCCGGCAGTCTGCATTCCTTCAGCACGTGCTTTGACAATAGCAAGAGCATCTTCAAAGCTAAGCACCCTGGCTGCATAAAGTGCAGAAAATTCACCAAGACTATGACCGGCTGTCATATGAAATTTAAATGATTCAGGGAGCAAAGAAAAGTAGCTTGCTGATGTGATAAAGAGAGCAGGTTGGGTAATCTTCGTTTCAGTTAAATCTTCCAGAGGACCATTGAAAGTGACATCAGCAATGTCAAAACCCATGATATCGTTGGCTATTGCATACATTGAGCGTACGGACTCATAACTGTTGAAAATATCTTGACCCATACCTACGAATTGAGACGCCTGCCCTGGAAAAACTAAAGCACGTTGCATCGCTTAACCTTTCTTGGTTGGTCCATAACGAAACAGAATACTGCCCCAGGTGTAACCAGCACCAAAGGCTGCCAAAAGCACCAGGTCACCATCCTTGATCCGTTTCTCTCGTACAACTTCATCCAAACCCAAAGGAAGTGTGGCAGCAGTAGTGTTACCGTATTTATCAATATTGACCAGAACTTGATCGTCGGTAAAACCAGCTCTGCGGGCAGCCACATCAATAATACGTTTATTGGCTTGATGGGGAATGAAGATACTCACATCCTCAGCTTTGAGATTGTTTTTCTCCAGAATATCCACACTCACTTTTGCCATATCAACTGAAGCTCTTTTAAAGACGTTGCGACCATCTTGCCAGATAAAGTGTTCACCGGCAGCAACAGTTTCATGGGTTGCCGGTTTGCGACTTCCGCCGGCCTTCATATGGAGAGCATCAGCTCCCGAACCATCAATTAACAAAATTTCATCGATTATTCCAAAATTTTCATCTTCAGTTGGTTCCAGCAGAACAGCACCGGCACCATCACCGAAAAGAATACAGGTATTGCGGTCGGTGTAATCCAAAATAGAACTCATGGTATCAACCCCCACTACAATGACCTTTTTGTGTCCGGTCTGGATCAGAGAACTGCCCGATTTCAGAGCAAAGAGAAATCCGGAACAGGCTCCGGAGAGATCGTAACCCCAGGCCTTTGTGGCCCCGATTTTGTCTTGTATCAGGGCTGCTGTTGAAGGAAACAGCATATCAGGTGTCACTGTGGCAACGATAATAGCATCGATCTCTTCAGCTTTTGTACCTGTCTCTGTCAATAATTTTTCGACAGCTTTAACACTCATATCAGAACTAGCTTCACCCTCAGCAGCAATATGCCGTTCACGAATTCCAGTGCGGGATACAATCCATTTATCATTGGTGTCGACCATTTTTTCAAGATCGAAATTGGTTAGTACTTTTTCTGGTACATAAGAGGTAACACCAGTTATTGCAGCTCTGATCATTGATTTATTCCTGTTTAATTAGTGATGGATAATTTCTTCATCCATAGCCGTATAGGTGATATCGGATAAGGATGCTGTGATTTCCTGTTCAATAGCGTCGATCAAATTGGAGTTGACAAAACGCTGGGCTTCAAATAATGCATTTTTAATTGCTTTATCAGTGGAACTTCCATGAGCAATGAGAGAGATACCCTTGATACCCAGGAGAGGAGATCCTCCATAATTGTTCGGGTCAAAGATGTTCACCAGCTCGGTAAAGATCGGTTTTATAAGTTGGGCACCAATCAGACGAATGGGACGGTCCAGGCGGCTCTTGATCATGGTGAAAAGGGTTTGAAAGGTGCTTTCAGCCAGCTTCAATGAGACATTGCCGGTGAAGCCATCAGTTACGATGACATCAAATTTATTATTAAAAATATCCCGTCCCTCGGCATAACCAAAAAAATCAATATTGGCGGCTTCCAGTAAACGTTTGGCTTCTTTGACCAGCGGAGTGCCCTTTTCTGACTCTTCCCCAATACTCATTAAAGCCACTCTGGCTGAATCCGTTTTTGTTATTTTCCGATAGACGATACTACCCATGATGCCAAACTGAAGCAGGTTCTTAGGTTTTGCTTCAGCGACTGCGCCTACGTCCAACAAGAGGGTAGCTCCATCTTCATGCGGCATGAAAGCACCGATAGCCGGACGATCAACCCCTGGAATTCTACCCAAACTCAGTAAAGAATATGCCATGATAGCGCCGGTATTTCCAGCAGATATGAAGGCATCACCTTTACCGGTTTTAACCAATTCGATTCCAACCCGCATAGAGGAATCTTTCTTTTCCTTGAATGATCGGGTGGGAGAATCATTCATACCGACCACTTCTGTGGCATGTTGAATGTGTAGACGTGGGCTGTTAAACGATCGTGAATGAAGCTCATCTCGAATCAGATCTTCTTGACCAACGAGAATGACCTCTCCATTGCTTTTGGGGTCATTCAGATATTGAATGGCGCCATCTATATTAATAAAAGGGGCGTTATCGCCCCCCATAGTATCAACCACGATTTTCATTGTTGGAATCAGACTTCTTTAGGAATGATGACCTGTTTTCCTTTGTAATATCCACAATGGGGACATACACGGTGTGGTAATTTTGGCTCACTGCAATTTGAGCAAGTGATAAGACCGGCAAGAGTAATTTTCCAGTGTGTCCGGCGTTTATCTCTTTTGGCCCGGGACGTTTTTCTCTTTGGTACAGCCACGAGTTACAATCTCCTATTCGTTGAACATGTCTTTTAGCTTAGCCCAACGTTCATCCGGTTCCTGCTTCGCTTGTATATTTTCCTGGAGAGCCTTACCGGCCTCGCAATCTGGACCACATACATGTGAAATGGGGATACCTAGCAATACGGTGTCATGCACCAAAGGGTAAAGATCAAATTCTGTCTCGTGTCCGGGGAGGAGAATGATCTCATCACTCTCGTTATCATTTAAGTGTTTGGAATTATAGGTCAGGATAATCTCAAAGTCACCTTTCAGGATGTCTTCAAACTCTTCCATTCCTGTCTCACAAATAAATAAACCGGTACAGATGATATTCCCGCGGAGATAAAAATTTTGATTATGACGATCAATACTCAATTTCAGTTCAAGCCGAAGTGGTTTCCACTTAATGCTTTCATCGTGTTGCAGTTGTGCTACGCTGTCAAAGATCTGCTCTGATCTGCCTTGGGGCAGTGTGTTTAAACTTAACTTCATTGTCAAAGCCGCGCAATATAGATGGGAGTTATTCGCATGTCAAACGTTTGATGGTCAAGCATAAAGGTTCTCTCGCCAGTCTACACTTTTAGAGCTACGCCCGACAGGCAGAGGCGCAAAGTGTTGATAATAAAGGGAATAGAGCATATTCGTATAAGTGATTGTGTTTAATGTTGTTCTGTCGATATCTGTTAATTGTTGTTTAAAAGCTTTATCAGTGTACATCTGTGTTTATCTGTGGCCAAAAAAATATTGATAATCAAGGCTGCATGAGCTTCTCAATCTGGGTAATGGTTTTTGGAATAGATGCACTCAAAACGCGATGTCCTTTGGCTGTCACCAACACATCATCCTCGATGCGTATACCGATATTCCACCATTTGGGATTCACATCTTCTGACTCAGAGATATAAATTCCCGGTTCTACGGTGAGGATCATGCCGGCTTTTAAGGTATGGGGTTCTCCATCGGCATCGACATAGCCCCCGGCATCGTGTACATCAAGACCCAGCCAATGAGAAGTTCCGTGCATGAAAAATTTCCGGTAGGCTCTCTCCTTGATTAAGGTTTCAGTGTTGCCTGCAAGCAGACCCAAATTAATAAGTCCTGTAGTCACAACCTCAACTGCTACATTATGCGGTTTTCTAAAAGCTGCCCCTGGTTTTACACTTTTAATAGCGGCTTGTTGAGCATCTAGAACTATTTGGTAGATCTGAGCTTGTTCTGGACTGAATTTTCCGTTGACAGGGACGGTCCGGCTGATATCAGCAGAATAATAATCCCATTCAGCTCCCACATCCATAAGCAGGATGTCACCGGGGATCAGCTGCCCACGATTATCTTCATAGTGAAGAAAGGTTGAGTTTTTTCCTGCTCCCACAATGGATGGAAAACCTAAACGAATAGCACCTCGCTTTTTGAAGCCATACTCGATCTCGGCCTGGGCTTCATATTCAAACTTTAAAGCTGGAATTCGAGCAAACGCATCCTTAAGGGACTCGCCAGTAATCTCAATGGCTTTTTCGATGGCTTGGATCTCTTTATCTGATTTGATAAGACGGTGAGATTTGAGCAGTGAAGAAGCCTCTTGAACAATAGCAGGTCTCCGCCGCATATGCTCAAGGTTTTTCCCTAATTCAACTTGAAATTTCGAATCATTACCATAGGAAATGACCAGACGTTCATATTTTCCAACCAGTTTCCCCAAATGACTGAAAAATTCATCATAAATAAGCACATGGTCAACACCGGGGAGAGCGGCGGCTTCCTCAAGACCCAGGCGTGGTCCTGTCCACAATTCCATTTTAGGATTTCGTTCGGTAACAAAGAAAGTTACTTCAGCTTGATCAGAATCATCTTCTTGCGGTGTCAATACCAGAATTCCGTGTGCATCAGGCCAACCGGTGAGGTAGATAAAATCGGAATCCTGACGATAAGCGTAATTCACGTCATTATTCCGCTCGTATTCAGGGGCAGTGTGCAGGATCGCACAGGCATTTAAGTCCTGCAATTCATTAAGGAAAATAGCTCGTCGTTTGGCAAATTCGTCAGCAGGTAGATCACCGGACCGGGACATTCCATGAGCCAGACTCAATCCGACTGTTAATAAAATCAGATATAATACATTTCTCAATGTCATGAAGAATCCTTATTCAATGATCTGATATTTTGAGCGGGCAATTTTCACCGGAACTGCATTGAAATGCCACCATTCAATCGAGATACCCTGAAAACCTGCCTGAGCCATCACTTGTCGTAACAGTTCACGATTCTTGATCTGTTGGAGGCTAAGTTTTCCCTCTTTAAGAAATTGTTGCTCGTATCTCGGTTGAGCCAGTTTTCCGAAATAATCAAAGGCTGTGCCCATGTCCAGAGGAACCCCGTCATTGGTAGCCAGAGTGAGGTCAACCGCAGAGCCGAAATTATGCACCGATCCACGGTCCGGATTGGCAACATAATCCTGAGATGGAGTACCAACTACTATTGCCCACATCTTTCGTTGAATGGATCGGGGGCGAACACCATCATAGACCAATAGAGTAAGTTCAGGGTGTGATTGCTTCAGAAATGCCTGCGCAGAACTCAACATAACTGCTGCTTTAGGTTGGAGGTAGCAATTCTCCAGATCACCATAAGTATCAGCATTTAGAAAGTTATCTGTGGTGGAGTATTTCAGCTCAACCAGGATGTCTGGAGCCAGAGTGTGAATATTTACCAGACCCTGGTCCTGAAGTCTTGTTTCCAGGTTTTGAACAAGAGTGTCGCTTTGACTAAAGCCAAAAGCATTAAGAATAAGGAAGGTAAAGAGAGCAAAGATAATAATTCTATTTTTCATGGCGAGAAGATAGTGTAATTCTTTCCCATCTGCCAGTCTCGAACGCTAAGTGGATTCTTTGTGCAAAATTTTACAAATCGATGATCAATAAATCGGTAGGGTAAATGCGCATCACGATCAGGATTGATACCCATACGTGTGGTTTGGATGATCTGTTCCGGTCGATAGGTGTCATCCACCAGGCGGAAACGGGCTGAGTCCATTTGATGTCCATCCCACTCCCGTACTTTTAGCCCCAGGGACCGACAGAGCAGTGTTTGACCTGCACATAGCTTTGCCAGGGAACGTGGTTGACCATTCCTTGCAGGATTATTTTGCAGCATGAGCTGAAGGTTTTGATGGTCACTATTGGCTTGTGTTATTGGATAAGCAGATTTGATCAAAACGGCATTCCCTGCCCCACGACACGAGAAATTAAGGGAGTCACCACCACGTGCATAATACATATATATGGTTCCCGGAGACATAAATAATGCTTTGCGTTTCTTGGTGTAACCCAACGAGGCATGACTGCCTTTATCTTCGAGGTAGTAGGCTTCAGTCTCAATGATTCTAGCCATGAGCCAATGATTGGCTTGATAAACCTGAAGCACCTTACCCAGTAAAGCTTGAGCAACT
>JAUVKO010000148.1 GCA_030596225.1 Fidelibacterota bacterium | reverse complement strand
CAAAATTACTAGTTACCAACCGAATTATGCCAGATTTATCTGTGGCGAGGGATATGATATTCCTATATGTAGTCATGGGCTTACCATTAGGAATTGTAAGTATTTCACGTGTTATTTGACGAACTCTATTCCGATCATTCAAATGATCTTCGAGAAGATAAAGAATACGATCTGGAGGATAGTTTTCATCTCCATCAACCAAGTCTTGGTCCAGACTTCTACCTAATTTATTATATATGCGATGAACAAGACCATCGTAATCGGGCAAACCTGTACGCATAGATATCCCTGCACCACAAAAGATGACAAGGTTACCTTCCTCTTGAATTTGGAGTAATTCATTTGGAATATCGGGACCATTCGTGATGAGTTGCAAGCTTACCTCCCACTATGATTTGGCTAGACATTGAAATTTAGTTCAATTCAATGAATATAGGAGTCTACAAATATCAGGCAAGATATGATAATGGAACACGATCTGGGAATTCCCACCAATTATGTTTCTTCGTGTCTCAATTACGTTAAAAGATAATAATAATGATACTTTGAATTTGAGACGGGTTTTGAGACTCTGTTTACTGGGTTTGTGAGGTGTTGACTAGACTTAGGATTTTAGTCTCATAAACCAAGGTTTTTCAGACATCAGTATTCAGATATAAGTTACGCAATACTCAGCCCATTAATATTTGAGGATTTACATCAGAGCTATCAAAGGCTGTAAACTTTCAAATGCCCTATGTGGATCGTATTCAAGAGTTGCATGCTTGAGCTGATCCATATCTCGTAGAAAGATTGGATCGTTCAGCTTCTCTTTGAGATTCAGTTCAAACTCTCTCTGACTTACGTTGGCTCCACCATAATCAAGATATTTTCGATACGCGTTTACTGTTCTATCCAGATCAATTAATTTTCTATTCATAAGCTCTGCAATATCAAAAAGGTCTCTGCCCTTCTTTCTTTGATAGAGAGCACGCAGTTTCGTCCCTGCCAATTCATCTAGCGCATATGTTTGGATTAAACAATGACTTTTATACCAGCTTGTGTCTACCCCAAATGGAATATTCTCAATACCGTACAATGAGAAATGCTCCCGGGTATTCCACTCCAGTTTTATTCGAGTTTCTGGGATTTGACCTGAAGTTGGCGTGAACCGGAAATACATTTTAAATGAATCCCGGCGGGCATCAGTTTGAGCTTTACCTAACCATGGCTCGACGATCTTTCTAATTTCATCTGCAATTGGACCGGCAGGCTCACTCTTTATCTGTACAAAATCTAAGTCTTCAGAATACCTCAAAGGCTCTGGAAAATAGAGCTTATGTAAAGCTGTCCCTCCCCTGAAAAGCAATCGATCCCTAAGAAAGTCAGATTGATATATCTCGGTGAGAATTCTGGATATGATCAGGTCTTGTTCAATCTGTTCATCTACTTGCCAAGGAGCTATATTTTGCCACTCCAGAATAGTCGCTTGTGAAATCATATATCAAGCTCAATTGTCTGATTAACAATGATCTTCCAGCGGGGGTCTTTTGGGATTCGATCCTTTTTGCCATGAGCAGCAAGTGGTGTATATATTGGTTTTTCTTTCATCACTTGCTTCCAAATTCGATCCATACCTTTTGTAAACCCCAGGAACTCAAGAATGTAACCAGCTCTCTGTTGAATTGGGAGAGTATACCCTTTCAATGTAACAGCCATTTTACTCGGTGATAATTTATCAAGCATCTCTGATATCACGGTAGCTACGTAGTCAATTCCACCAATATGTATATTAAATTGAATCAAATCTAAAATGGTAGCTTCAGGAGTTGATAATTTCATGTATCCCGTTGGTGTGTTTTTTAGGATTGTTGGTGTATCAAGGATTGACTCCTTTTTGTAAAATACAACTTTATTTCCACGAACACGGATATCCCTTCTAGCTGGGTTAGTCATGACTTGAAAGACTTGTGGAGCTTGATGACTTGAGCCATAATAAAGAGCTGCCGTTAATAGACAGACGTAATAGGGCGCATCATAATATTTCATTAAATCATTAATAAATCTATCCCCAGGTAATCTCTGGGTAAGACTAATCTCTTCTGGAATAATGACATAGAATCCTCTTGCTGGATCAATTATTCTGCCATCATTTCGGAGGATTCGGATCGCGGCTGTGATATCTTTTGACAGAAATTCAGTCGCTTGAGTATGGGTAAATGACCATATCCCTTTGTTATTTAAGTGTTTAATATAATCTTGCGGCTTCATAATTCTGTAATATCGTGTGCGGAATATGTCATATTAATCAGGTTTATGCAAACAATATTACAGAGTGTTTCAGAAACAATTGACACAATTGCCTGTCTCAAATTGATTGAATTCTCATTGGATAGACCAAAATGTATTCGACTCATCTAACCAACTATTCTCTTTCAAGCTCAAGTCGACCCTTAGCAGTGATAATATACTTCTGATTTGCCGCAGTAGGATTCTCAGGGTTTGATATCTCAATATACCCAACATCAAGAAGTGGTTTTATGTACTTAGTGCGGTCTTTCCGGTCAAAGACTTCCATCAATTCTGTTAATGCTATGTATTTAATACAGTTACGTAAAAGCTTGACTTGGTGCCGACTTAGTGCCGACTTGGTGCCTTTCGGTAGTTTTATGAATGTGCTTTGCCTGGATTGGAAGATGGTAACCAAAGGCTTTATGGGATCTATCATTTAGGATGTCAGGAGCTGGGTTCCCTAGGTTCTGCCATTCCGACTGCATCAGCCGAATCCCTGTACCTGCTTGTTCACAGAGAATTAGCCTGCGGAAAGCTGCAACTATTCGAGGGTTGCGTGATTCCTTTTCTCCAGGCTCTAGCAAGTTAACGTCGTCTCCGTATACATCACCGGAGTTCCAGAATTGAATCTGAACATTATAGAACTTTTATCACTGCTTTACGCGTGTGATCTGCATAGTCTTGATGAATTAGCAAGTTGATAGCTGCTTCACGGAATACCCGATACCCCGAGGGTGCGTCATCACGCATCAAAGTATGTGGGTCACTTTCTAGAGTGAGAGAATCCCATGACTTGGGTCACTGGTGTAGATTCTTTCTACAAGCGGTGATTGAAACTGCAGAAAGTGGAGTAAGCACATTCCAGAACATTATGGAACTTCGGAATGATTTGGACCAGCGCATTGTTACCCTTGGCCGTCGGGCTGAAAATGCTCGAAAACTCGTGATGTATCTCTATCAGCGACCATTCACGACCGTCAATTCAACCATGGAGCTATTAGGTCTTAAATATGTACCGGCAAGCAAGTTAATTGCTGCTCTTGTAGATCTTGGAATTCTCAATGAGGTAACTGGATACAAACGGAATAGGATATATATGTTCGAACAATATCTAGATGTTTTCCGGAATGAAAGTTAACTATAGATATCTATATTATACTATAGCCGCGTCAATATATAATATAAAATCTCATGTTATTGTTTTTCGTCTCCCCAATATAAAATAATGAGAGAATATTTAGTCTCAAAAAGGCTGTCTCATTATTAAGGCACTATTTTGCTGTCTCAAAACCGACGGTTTGTGAGACTAACGTCACGTCTCAGTGTAAAAAGCAGTATAATTGCCGGACAATTTTCACCCAATCTTCCACCCAACCTATTACCCAATTAAGCTGGCAGCCATCCATTTTTACAATTGTCATTTATACCAACTTATATACGCTTATAGGTCAATTGGTGTATAACTAAATATAGGTCCCAGCAAACAAATTGATTGCTGCACTTGTTGATCTAGGAATTCTTAATGAGGTTACCGGAATTAAGCAAAATAGGATATTCATGTTTAAGCAATATCTAGATGTTTTCTAGGGCGAAAGCTAATTATAGCTATCCTTATTTTATTATGATGGCCATAATATATAATATAGAAATCCATATTATTGATGGACACATTCTCGACACTCACGACATCATCATTATCTTAATAAGGGGCGTAATCTGGATTCCACCATATCCACTTGTTGATTCGCCCATAGTACCCAGGAATCCATCTCTCCTCCATCCGACTCCTTATCAGTATTACTCTGAACGGCTTCTATGTAGTCTCGAGCAAGAACACATTTGTTCCAGGTGGCTGCATTCTCAAACAACTCTTTTGTCATTTGCTGTTCCTGCTCACGCTTCTGCTGAATTTCTCGCTCTACCCTCATTCTTTCTTCATCTTCCCTCCTCTCAATCTCCCGCTCTATTCTCCAATTCTTTTCATACTCGGCAGCTTTAACCAACATGAGGATAAAACTATTCAGTTTATCTTCTACTCGTTGTGTTTTACTGTCCTTGACACATTTATCTCCATGGTAGAAATTGGTGATTTGTAAAGTCATCTTACCAGTGGGAATGTAATCATACATGCGACCGTATGAATAAAGTCTATCCTCTTCGCCTAAATTGCTTGCCGGTATTTCTTTCGATGATTCCTGAATTCTGAAATTGAACTCCTCACCATCAATATTTACTGACGTAACTTCCCTATATTCACTACCCTGGGACACTTGATATCCACGAGATGAAAGCGCCTTGATCAATGCGTCCATGATACGAAGCGCTCGGTGTATGCTACCTTTACTAACGGATATATTCAGACAGCCTCGTCCTCCATAGCACCGTTTGTAGCGGTCAGTATTTGGATTACTTAATTTTGCTTTTGATGCCTGGACCAATGGATGGGAATTTCTGAGTGTAGATTTGACAATGACCTTGTTCTCTGGTCTTGCTTCGAATTCGCGATGTTGCTTGATGTAATCACTGTCGGGTTCTGTGGGTGCGGGTTCAACCTTATGAATCGTGTAGCTCTCAAGTTCACCCAGCTTTAATTCTGGCAGAGGTTTTTGCCGAACCCTATGCCCATTTTGTTTCTTCGCCCAGTAACCCAATCCTGGTTTTGGAATCTTCAGTTTCTTGCAGATCTTCGCGATGGCAACATCCGAGATCCCAAAGTCTTTTGCAATCTGCACTACCGGTTTAGACCACACCAAATCGTATAGTTGATTCCGGCTGATTGTGATTTCTTCTGTCATTTGCACCTCTTATTAAATTAATGGATTGATTGTAGACAAATTCAGTATTAGTGAACTGAATCTAGTAATGTATAATTCAATTTTTGACTATTGAGTTAAATTAACCGTCTGGATCATACCTCATATCAAGTGAATGATATTGATTGTTTTACTGGAAAATAACTTGATTTATGAGTTTGCATTAGTCATGGTTATTGACATTCTTCTTCTTTTTCAAGAATTCACTGCACATATATTGCACACGCTTAATCACCAACCCCTGCAACACACTGGTACACAACAACTTACAGAACCAGACAATGGGACTGAAAATCCCCGTGTCGGCGGTTCAATTCCGTCCCTGGCCACAAAAGTTAAAAGGTCCATCAACGATGGGCCTTTTTGCTTTTATAGCAGGGATTCGAATTTATCTAGCTAGCGAGTTTACGAGCGCGGTTCACCGCCTACGCTGAAGCTTCGGCAGATAAAAATTCCGCCTGTCAAGGCGTAGTCCACAGGACGAAGACTGATCCCTGCCTGCCCGGTGT
>JAUVKO010000069.1 GCA_030596225.1 Fidelibacterota bacterium | reverse complement strand
AACCATGGTGAACAGATCGTGATCCATCCCTATGATCGTATCAAGATAGAAGATATCTATTTGGATGAGATATATAGTGATGCAGGCACCTTGCTTTCCTCTCGCAAATTGTCTAATGGAAACTTGATCAATCCATTGGATTCACTGGAATACACTGATAAGGACGGGAACATCCACTTATGGCATTATGGTGATCCCCTGAATGAGTATCTGCCCGAAGGTCAATATACGTCATTTGCCTATATGTTATATCCAGATTCAACCTATGGCCTTTTTTCATCACAGGGCAGTATGAGCAATGCTGAATTTGAAGCTGTGCGGGATTCCCTTTACTATATCTATTTTTATGAATATGGCTCTGGTGGTGCCGATAGGTACCGCCATTACACGAAGAGTGTAACGGATGAGATCAAATTTGATCTGACCAGCAAAGTGACTAAACACCATCAATTACGCGGTGGTATTGACCTTAAACGTCACCTGATCACTTTTGATGAAACTCAATTACCCTGGTTAGATCCTCCTTATGGAGAGACTTATGGTTTGCCTGGCACTGTTGAGGGTGCCGGTGGAATAGAAGAGTTTATCTATGGAACAGGTGAAAAATCTCCGGTTGAGATCGGAGTCTATATGCTGGACAAGATCGAATACCCCTGGATGACCATTAATGCAGGTATCCGTTTTGATATCCAAAACTCTCTCGATAGTTCCTGGGCTGACCCCCGAGACAGATCTTTAGGCGAAACTGCCACAGAATGGAATGTTCTATGGTCACCCCGTCTAAGCATTTCACATGTGATCACTGATAAAGCCACCTTCACCTTTGGCTATGGTCGTTATTACCAGAATTTGACCTATCGGAATATTTATTTGAATGATGATAATGATCTCACAACAGCATTACCCATAGTTGGGAATAGTCATGTTCAAGCTCAAGGTGTGACTGCTTACGAATTTGGGCTGAACTGGGAATTTATTGATTATTGGAAACTGGGCGTCGTAGGTTGGTCAAAGGATTACTCAGATCTTGGATCAACAGAGCGGGTGCAGGCTTTCCCTTACAGTTATTCAGTGGTTGTGAATTATGATTACGGCTCTGCCAAAGGGCTGGATCTTCAACTGATAAAACGTGGTGGTTCAACTTGGTCAACAGTGATTCAATACACCTTGTCGCAAGCGACAGCCAACCGAGCTGATGCCTGGCAAGGGTACCGCTCATCAGATACCCCTGAGTCTATGCCCAAGAAGGAAGTTCTAATGAATTACGATCGAACCCACAACCTGACAATGACTGGTGGATATCGCTTCAATAAAAAGAATTCCCTCCGGGTTCTTTCACGCTATCCGCTTGACAATACCTCGGTTCATGTAACTTTTGTTGCACTTTCAGGGGCACCTTATACTCCTTATGATATAAACCTGAAGCGAGACGGGGCCACTAACTCTGAGCGCATGCCCTGGAATATTGAAACCAATATGGCTGTGAGAAAAACCTTAAGAATGGGTGGATTGAACCTGTCGCTTGGTCTTATCGTGCGAAATCTATTCAACCGTGAGAATGTTATTGACATTTATGAGGAAACCGGAAGTCCTGAAGATCCCGGTCGTTTGGCTACGCTGGCCATTGAAGCGGGTGCCGCCTCCTCAACCCTGTTTGACAGACCTTATTACTATTCTGATCCACGGCAGATCGATCTGACCATGAAAGTCAATTTTTAGGTGATATGATGAAAACAACAATCACTTCCATATTATTTGTTCTCTGCATTGTTCCGCAGCTGGTGAATGCTGCTGAGCCAAATCCACGACCGGCTTCCGGATTAGGGAAAAGCGCTGCTTTTGACCCCATATTAAACAGGGCTCGTGGCTATATGAGTAAAGGTGAATTACAATTTGCCACTCATAATTACGGTAACTTCATTGAATTTGAGGATTATGCCTCACCATCTGGTTTATATAAAGGTTATCAATACATTTCTGCTGTTTCGTTCATGCTGGGTGTGCCTGGGAGAGATGCTGAAGGGAATATGACACCTTGGTCTAAACGTCCTGCATACATTCCTGATCTGGAGCACTATCGGTCGGATACTCTGGTCTATTGGGGCTCAACAGTTTCAGAATCCTGGTTTGATCGGGTTCAGGATCAAAAACAGTGCGATTGGGAATCCGTAGAAAATTCTTACGGCTATCTTCATAGCGGTGATGTCTTGGCCGGTGAAATCTATGGTGGAATCTATACTGATACCGGGGATCCATATCCCTTACTGGCCTCCAGCGATATCCCCGATAGTTGGCCCATGCGCATAAACACGAGCACAGGTCTGGAAGAGCGTACCTGGCCCGGTGATTGGGCTGTCATTACTGATCGGTCTTCCCCGGCCTATGGTCAAGAGATCGTCGGTCGTCATATTGGTGATCAGGATATTTACATGGAGTTTGATGACCGTCTGGCAGTTCGTGATGAAGATATGACTCAAGGCTATGCATTGGGAATGCACATTACAGTGAATGCTCACTCATATGGTCGCTCCTATGCGGAAGATATTGCCTTTTTTACAGTTGAGATCGTCAATGAGTCTTATAAAGGTTTCCCCATAGACACCAACGGTGACGGCATTCCGGATTCGACTTGGATGCCTGTCACATCAGGTGATACAGTCATTTATGAATTATTTTATCGCGATTTTTTCGGTCATTCTGATGACCTGGGGGATGGGTCACATTATGGATTCGATTATCAGGGCACTTATGGAGGCTTTTACTTCGATGTGGACTCTTACTCCAGATTAGAGAATGGTCAGTACACAGGACGCACCAATGATGATGATATGATGGCTTTTGACACGACTTATGATATGGCATTTATCTGGGATTGGGATGATCGAAGCACTAATGCTACAAACTTGGCCTATTCAGCTCTTAAACTACTGGATACACCCTTAGCATCTCAGGACTTGGACTTTGAAGGTGATGGCATCATTGATATTCATCAGGGTGAATCACTTGGTCTTACGGATTGGCATTGGTTTGACTGGTATAAACGTCCAGGCGTCTTGAAAGATGAGAACGCAGGCCCCAGTTGTTCGGGTGGTTATGCCGGTGCAGCAGGTTGTCCGGGAGCTATTGATAAAGAAAATATCATGTTTGCACTTATGGCAGGAGATACATCCTATGTTGGTTTAGGCAATCGCAACTACAAAGATTGGGAATGGCGTGGGGTGACCGGCAATAATAACATGTCTTCATTTTATGAGAAATGGTATTTTCACCCTGCATTGGACGGTATCATTAATCCGCATTTTGATTCTTTGGAAGGTTTGCTCAATGAATATCCCGATGGTCTGGATTGTGTATTCATGATGTCAGCCGGTCCCTTCGATCTGGCGGCCGGTGATACTACATATTTTTCTTTCGCAGTGATCATGGGTGATCCACCGAATGATACTGAGAATTTTGATACACCTCCTGATCTGGCCAAGAATGCTGAAATGGCCCAGATCATGTATGATCTTAAATATCAGGGCTTTTCACCGCCGGATGCTCCTACTGTTTCTGCTGTGGGTGATGATGGTAAAATAACACTCTACTGGGACTCGAAAGCTGAGTCTTCCCGCGATATCGTGACCAATGTGCCTGATTTTCAGGGCTATAAGATATATCGTTCTACGGATGGTGGTTCCACATGGGGAAATCCCCATACAGATGTTATTTATAATACTGATGGTCAAGCTGTTGGCTGGAAACCTCTGGCCCAATTCGATCTCACCAAAGATGAGGAAGCGGCACGTGGTTATCGTATTGACCGTGACTATAGCGGTCCTGATCCCGTCGCACCCTGGTTTAGTCTGGGTACTGATTCAGGCTTGGAACATCGCTACGTAGACACCGATGTGATCAATGGAGTAAGCTATTCCTATTCAGTGGTCGCCTATGATATTGGTATTGACAGTGTTGGATTTTATACAAATCAAGATCCGGCTAACCCCTGGGATCCCCTCGAATCACTGGAGAATTTCAGAGGTAACAGCCCCTTGCTTCCTCAATTTGTAAGGGTAACACCTGATGCCCGACCTTCCAATGCGCCAACTGCCTGGGGTATTGATCTGGCTGAATGGACCATCGGCACCGGTGAAGTGGAGGTGATTCCAACCAACCCGGGTGAAGTCGAAATCAATTCTAGCACCTATTTCATTACCATAAATGCCGAACCCCAGTGTTTTACGGCTGATTGTGATAATCCGTATTACCACCTTGAGCCGACCTACACCATAGTGGATAGCGCCTCGGGTGATACCATACTTACAGAAATGACTCTTGGAACATCAACTATGTTTTCTGATGTCTGGGGTGGTTTTCAATTCTATCTGGAAAATCTTGCTTATCCTCAGGTTGACACTGTTTACTGGGAGGGCATGGAGCCTTCTGAGTCACCGGTGTATAACCTCGGTGTGGCCTATCCCAGCATCAGATATGCTGCTGATTATGAGATTCATTGGGATTGGGAAAATCCTAATACTGATTACGCAAACCGGGATATTCCTTTTCGTGTTTACAATACTTCTTTTGGAGAAGATATAAATGGTAATGGGCTGTTGGATGCAGGTGAAGATCTCAATGGAAATGGGACTATAGAAGATTTTAGGGAAGTGACTCTTTTGGTATCTTCTGCCGGTGAAGTAGGCTCTTCACCAGACGAAAATTATCCTTACTTCAGGTCTGGTGGAAAGATCCAGTTCCGTGAAGACGAAGTGCTGGGCTATAATCTGGGAGCTACATCGATCAATACCTGGTTCATTACTTATCGTTGGGATACAACAGGCGTAGATCAACCCAATGCCCGGCATGCTGAGACGGGAGATATTACACATATATCCATCGACAAACCATTTGAGGATGGTGATATGTTCACCTTCCGGGCTACGAGTATTTCGAATATGAATGAGGTGAGCTATGCCGATCTTAAAAAGGTCAAAGTAGTTCCCAACCCGTATATCGTTACCGCAGATTGGGAAACAGATGCAAATCATAAAAGTCTGCATTTTACCCATTTACCCAATGAGTGTGTGATCAAGATCTTCACTTTGACCGGTGATCTGGTCTATACGGTGCTCCACAACGACATTTTCTCCGGCCAGGAAGAATGGAACCTGCGGTCTATGAATCGTCAGGAAATTGCCCCAGGCTTATATGTATTCGTTGTAGAAACACCCAATCACGAAAAATATGTCGGCAAATTTGCCGTGATCAGGTAGGAGGTGAGATGATGAAACAAAAAACGATCTCCATTTCTACAGCAAAACATATCAAAGTCGGATCCTGGAAAATGACCCAACACTTACTCCTCACGGTGATAACTCTGTTTATGATGATTCCAGGACATATAAATGCTCAGGATTCAAGGCAAGATTCTATAAATACTGTGTTTCCCGGAGATGATTTTTCCAAGGTGGCTACTTCTATGGGTCAATTCCTGAAATTGGAATACGGAGCTGCCGGAGCAGCCCTGGGTTGGGCATATACTGCTCTGGCTCGGGTCCCTATAGCAATGGCCTGGAATCCTGCAGGAATTGCAATGACCGATGGTCCTGAACTATATGTAAGTAACAATGAACTCTATGCCGGTATTTCAAGCAGTTATCTGGGTTTTACAATGCCTATCGGTGGCGGAAATACTATGGGTGTCATTGCTCAGTATATGAGTTCAGGTGATATGGAAGTTACTACCCTGGATTTCCCGGATGGTACAGGTGAAAACTTTCAGGTCACCGGGCTCGCCCTGGGACTGGCTTTTACGCGGCAGCTAACAGATCGTCTCGCTGTGGGAGTTACCTCTAAAATGATCCGCGAGACTATTTACCGGGAAACGGCGAGTACCTTTGCCTTTGATGTAGGATCAAATTTTGACTTGGGTATTTACGGTTTAGTACTGGGGATGTCTATTCAGAATTTTGGCGTGGGCAGTCGTTTTGATGGCCCTGACCTGAATCAACCAATTGATATCAATGATGATCTTCAAGCTAACCCGGAGTTGACTTCTCGCTTGTTGACTGAGGAGTGGCCTTTACCGCTGGTCTTTCGTGCCGGCTTGCGTATGGATGTTTTAGGCGGTAAGAGTCCCTGGTTTAAAACGCCTTATCAGCGCCTGAGTATCCTCGTTGATGCCAATGATCCTTTTGATGCAGTTTTGAGGGGAGCCATTGGATTTGAGTACAGTTGGGATGAGTTGCTCTTCTTGCGTGGCGGCTATAAATTGAAATATGAATGGCCGGTGCAGTATGATATCTATACAGTGGAATACAACGATCAATATGATCTTGGAGAGTATTATATCGATTGGAATGATAATGGTGTCCACGATGCCTCTGAACCCTATGAAGATGGCCTGTCTGTTAAGACTGATCAGTTTTCAACAACTAGCTGGAACAGTTATTATGGTGCTGATAAATACACATTACGGCGCTTTTCCATCGGGGCAGGTCTTAAATACAATTTGTATGGAACAAAATTAATATTTGACTATTCTTACTCAAACTATGGTATCTTAGGCATGGTTCAGCAGGTATCTGTTGGTTTTGGCTTTTAGAAAATAAAGTGCCTCAATAACTTGTCTTCGCGAGTCCGAAGGACGCGGCGATCTCTAACCCGAGATTGCCAGCCCGGATAACCCGGTCGGACGGGCTTCGTCGCGAAGCCTGTCCTGAGTGAAATCGAAGGGCTCATCGCAAAGACATAAAGGATAAATTAGGATTAAAGGAAAAATAAGGATAACAATGATGAAGTGGATAACCAGACTTTTATTAGTAGCACTCTTTGCTTGGTCAGCTTATGCGAATTCATACAATGATCAGCAGAATAACGCAACTCAGCTCACCTATAACAGGGTAAGCACCTCTATAGGCGATCAGGGTTCGATCACACATGCAAGTGCCAGTCGAGCACTTCATACTGGTAAATATGCACTCGCTTGCCAGACTGAAGAAGGAACCTATGTGCCTTATATGTCTAATTATGTCTATTCTCCTGTTATCTCTATCCCTGCAGGTGGTGTAGTCAAATTTGACCTTGCTGTCAGAGGTAGTTTCAGTGATCCTGACGATGATGACCATTGGGGTTGTCAGTTTCAAATCGGCGGTGAAGGTACCTGGTATTACATCTCCAATCCATATGCCGATACGACTCTTTTTAATTATATATATATTGATGCCCCCGGTGACTGGAGCAGCTTTGTAGATAGCTATTCTCTGGATGGTCGCCTCGATGACTATGCCGGTATGGATATCCAGTTTCGCCTCTATTTTGAATCCGATGACGATAATCCTTCTGGAGAAGGTATCTTTTTTGATGATGTGATGCTTGAAGTTGATGGTACGGTAATCTACTTTGAAGATTTTGAGAATAATGACATGGCCGGTTGGGTATCTGTGGATGCCACAGATATTCCTTCTCTCTGGCATCAGACCACTGTAGGTGCTTATGCAGGTCAATCCTGGGCCATGAATGATCCTGAGCTTGGTGATGCAGGTGGTTACCTGAATCATTGGTATCAAACATTTGATTCACCATTAGTTACTTTGCCAACTGGCCAGACCAACACCGTTACCTTTCAGCAGAACAGGAATATTGAAGCACTGGGTGGTGATGCACCCTGGAATGGCTGGGATGGCACCAATATGCGCATCTCCAGCGATGATGGAGCTACCTGGGAGGTCTTAACGGATGTCGCACCCGCCTATAACGCCACTTCAATGTATAGCTTTGGGAGTGAATTTAACGAAGGTGAAGGTGTCCCCGGTTGGGGTGGATCTTCTGAAGGTTGGGAACCGGTAACGGTTACTATCCCAAGTACCTACGATGGGGCAACCGTTAAGATCAGATTTGCCTTTGCTTCCGATCCTGGTTATGACACTGATAGTCAGGCAGATATGTTCGGTTGGATCGTTGATGATATTGATATTGCAGGTGTTCTCACCAATGATGGTGAAACCAGTGAGGGTTGGGTAGGTGCTTCTCAAGTACCGCTTGCCGGCGACCTTTGGCATATAGGGTTTGTGGGCATTCTTCCAGTACCTGTTAATGTTATGGCCGAATCTGATGAGAATGAAGTGCTCCTGACCTGGGCAGCGCCGGTAACCGGTGCCACTTCTGAGATCAGCTATGATAATCGCGCTGCTTGGAGGTGGTACACAAACGCTGACCAACCTTATGGTGTCATTTTTGAGGCTATTGAAGATGGTGGCTATCTCGGAAAAGCTAAATATTATATGTCAGCAAGCGGTGGAACTTTTGCAGGAACCATCGATGCCTATGTTTACTCAATAGGAGTTGATGGCCTTCCAGACCAGATTCTTTATACCAAAGAAGGTGTGAAAGTAGCTGCAAATTCAACAGCAACCATTGTTGATCTGAGTGGAACCGGGTTGATGTTTAATGCCGGTGAAAAATTCGCCCTTTGTATTGGGAATTTTGCAGAAGGGAGTCAGGGTCTGCTAGCCGATTCAATTTCAGCGGAGAATCCTGCTTCCGGCAATTCGTTAATTTGGGGTGACTCTGGTTGGGAACGTATTACTGATGAAACTTCTACGGAGCTTGCTAATCTGGCTATTCGCGCTGAGATCATCATACCTGAAGCTGGCACTTCTCCTACCTCATTCAACGTTTATCGTCGTCTGGATATAAGCATATATTGGGATACTCTGATCTCAGATCTTACTGCATTCTCTTACCTTGATACGGATGTTATCAATGGTGAGATCTATCATTATGTTGTCTCTGCTAATTATACAGAGGGAGAAAGCGAGCATTCTGAAGAAGCTATCGGCCAGCCAGAATCGGCGAGTGTCATGGAGCTTAGCCAGGATGATGGTAGTGCAGAAGCTGGATTTAATATGCCATCTGCCGGAGATTTTCAAGCTGTGAAATTCACACCAGATGGTTATCATACACTGATTAAGCGGATGAAAATATATAGTGATGATACAGATGTTGGTCATACATGGGCGGTTATCTGGGATGATAATGGTCCTGATGGTATGCCGGGTACTGAGATAGTTCGTAAGGGCTGGGGCTATCTGCAACCAGGCTGGAATACCATGGATATTACCG
>JAUVKO010000056.1 GCA_030596225.1 Fidelibacterota bacterium | reverse complement strand
AGAAGAGCTTAAACAGCGATTTTCATCCCTTATATCATTTTCTGAAATTTTAGCACCCTACCTCTCGGCCAAGACACATATAGAAGCCCTCAAGGAAAGCGAAAATAAATTCCGCCAATTGGTTGAAGCATCCACCGATATCACGTTTCAGATTTCCCGTGATGGTACGATTGATTTTGTCAGCTCAAATATTCAAACTCTGGCTGGATATGATCCTAATTTATTAATTGGAAAACATCTCAACGTCACAACCCCTGAGGACCAAAATGCTACTGTCATCGCGGTGATGAAAATTATTGGAGCAGGTAAATCTGTTCAAAATATGATGGTGACTCAGAAGGCTAAGTCCGGAGCTTACATCCCCATGGAAGTTAGTGCCAGTCCTATCTACCATGATGGTGAAATCATAGGTGCCCAGGGAACTCTACGGGATATTAGTGAAAGAAATCAAGCACACCAGGAAATCGAGCGACTGGCCTTTTTTCCATTGGTTAATCCCATGCCCGTCGTTGAGGTTAATCACAACGGAGTAGCACGATATATCAACCCGGCAGGAATCCAATTGCTTGACCGTTTGAATTTGGATATGTCTCAGGTGGCTCAGATTCTACCCGAAAATTTTGTACAGGATATTGACACTGCACTATCAGAAAAAAATCAGATACCATATCGAGAGGTTTCTTTTGAAGACCTTCACCTGCTATGGTCAGCCTTTTCTTTGCAAAATCAAAATTTATTCCATTATTATGCAACGGATATCACCACCCTCAAAAAGACTGAAAAAGAACTGATCGAAGCTAAGGAAGTAGCCATTAAGAATGAACAGGTCAAAACCCTGTTCCTGGCCAATATGAGCCATGAGATTCGTACTCCCCTAAATTCAATTTTAGGGTTCACTGAATTGATTGAGAAGGAAATCAAGAGTAAGTCAAATGCCGATCTTGAAGCTTATTTTGAGATCATTCATGCAAGCGGAAAACGTTTATGGCAAACGGTCCATGATATCCTTGATATATCTCAGATTGAAACAGGGACTTTTGAACTTAAGATCGAAACTATAGATCTGGTTAAGATCATAAATGACCTCGGTGCTTCTTTTCATTCGAAAGCAGTCGCAAATAACATTGATCTACTGATAAATGTACCTAAGCACGAGTTACGGATAGCCGGTGATGCATATTGTGCAACCCAGGCACTTTCCAACATCATCGATAATGCCATAAAATACACAAGCAAAGGTTCAGTGACAATTGACACTGAGATTTCTGACAGCAGAATAAAAGTATTTATCAAAGATACCGGTATCGGGATGTCAAAAGAATATCAGAAACAGGTGTTTAACGCCTTTTCTCAGGAAAGTACCGGTTTCACCAAGCACTTCCAGGGTGTAGGTTTAGGTCTGGCACTCACTCATCGCTACCTTAAACTGATCTGTGGTAATATCAAATTGGAAAGTGAACAGGATGTCGGTAGTACCTTTACAATCAGTTTTCCGATTAATCCTGAAGTACCGGTATTTGGAATTAAACCCACAACAAAAGCCCATTCAAGTAATGAAGAGACTTCTGCCTTCCCAAGAATATCCAGAATGAACATTCTGGTAGTGGAAGATGATCCTAATTCTAAAAAATTGGCTATTTTTACCCTGAGGAAAGATTTTGAACTCTTTTTTGCTGATTCAGTTGCCGAATCCAAAGAACAGCTTGAGAAAAATAATATTGAACTGATCTTGTTGGACCTGTCTCTGAAAGGCGATGAAGATGGACTTGATCTGGTTAGATACTTGCGTAGTAAGGAAAAGTGGATATCTATTCCCATTATCGCCTTAACTGCTCATGCTTTCACATCGGATAGAGATCGATGTTTAGAAGCAGGTTGTAATGATTATATAACGAAACCATTTCGCCGCTTGAACTTACTGGAAACGATCAATAAATTGATTTGAAGCAGTAATGAGCAAAATGAATCCCAAGTGAGTACCATAATGAAGATCAACTGGAAAAAAACTTTAGCCGTACGTTATTTTGGTTTATCCAAGATTCCCATGATCCTGTTCGCCAGGCCACTCGTTCATATTCTTGATCAGGAGCGTTGTGTTATCCGTATCCGCTTACGACGTCGCACTCAAAATCACCTGAAAAGCATGTATTTTGGGGCACTGGCAATGGGTGCAGATCTTGCAGGCGGCTTATTGGCCATGGAAATGATTGCAAAAAGCAAGCACAGGATCAGTCTGATCTTCAAAGATATGCACGCTGATTTTCTAAAACGGGTAGATGCTGATGCAATATTCACATGCAAAGATGGCATGAAGATCAGATCTCTGATCCAAAAGGTTCTGGATACAGGGGAAAGACAACATGAAACCTTGAATATTGAGGTGACATCACCAGATAAATACGGGGATGAGATTCTGGCGATTTTTACTCTGACCCTCTCTTTGAAAGAAAAAGAACTTCCTTAGGGCCTGATTAATTCTCTTTACCATCCAATATTGACAGTAATTCTGTTCTGGATGCCAGCAACTTAATAGCCTTGATAACCACTGGATCATAGTTTAGTGAAGCGGCGATTCGTGCTCCATTTCCTCCAATGGCATTGGCAATTTCTGTTTCCAGACCACTTAATATTTGAATTCGGTTCTGCTGAATCTCTTCTTGCTGCCAAACGAGCTCTAGATCCTGCAATGCAGTTCTGAGTTCGATCAGATCATCAAAAACAGTACTACTTGAGTCAACCACATCATCAATATTTTCAAGCCAACGTTGAAAACCGGTCTGAGGAAATAAATTACTTGATTCCAACCAACTGTAATAACGGTCAACCTCACTATCAGCGAGTTTCAAGGGTAGGGAAAGACCAGGATGAGATTCAACATAATCAAGTGAATATTTAAAAAACAGTCGTTTTCTCCAGAATAATTTCTCAAGATCACCCATGGGCAGATCTTTCACTGTCAGGTCTGGTGTAACTCCACCACCAGCTTCAAACTGACGATGATGCTCAGAATAATAGGATGTATCTTCCACTTCCAGCAAATCTTCGTAGATAATGTCAGATGCGATATCACGTTTTTGGATCAAGCGCCCACTGGGCAGATAATATTTGGCAGTAGTAAGCTTCAAGCGAGTCTCAGGAGTCAATCGCGTAACAGTTTGCACCAGACCCTTTCCAAAAGTAGGTTCGCCAATAACCACAGCACGATCGTAATCCTGGAGGATACCTGAAAGAATCTCAGAAGCTGAAGCAGAGCCACCATCAACCAGAATTGCCAGAGGTAAATCATCATCAATGATCGAGCGGCGTCTTGCATAGAATTTCTTATTTGATTGATGAACTCGTCCTCTGGTCTCCAGTAGTAATTCACCTTCATCTACAAATAGATCAGCAGTCATAAGAGCCGCACTTAGCAGACCCCCGGGATTCCCGCGTAAATCGATGATCAAAGCATTTAAATGTGCTTTATTCAGTTTACGAATAGCTTTTTCTATATCTTCAGCAGAATATTTAGAAAAATTGGCAAGCTTAACATACCCGGTGCGCTTATCCAGTAGACCTGAATAGCTAACATCAGGCACTTTGATTGTTTCTCGTGTAAGATCAAATATCAATACTTCGCGTTCGCTATCACGCTTGATATGCAGAGTTACCAGGGAACCCTTTTTCCCACGAACCAGCTTGGCAGCCTCATTAATATCCAGTTTCCTGGTCCATACTGAATCGATTTTGATTATTCGATCGCCGGCTTGTATTCCCTGGCGAAATGCAGGTGTCCCATCCATGGGTGAAATGACCATAAGAGAATCATTAACCCTTCCAAGATGGATTCCTACACCTCCATATTCTCCAGTGGTTATAGCATCTAAACGGTAAGAGTTATTATCGTTAATATGTTGAGAGTAGGGATCTAATTCACGAAGCATGCCATCAATAGCAGCCGCTGATAATTTATCTGGATCGATCTCAGCTACATACCGGTCCAGGATGGTCTGATATACTTTCTTAATAGCTGCTTCACCGTCAACTCTTTCAGTTCGCGATTGTGTATAGAGGGTGGCAGTCCACAGTGTCAGTAGAATGAGTGCTAGAACAGATAAATAACCATGGCGAAGTCTCAAGATGCAGTTTCCAGTAATTGATTAACTCGCTCAGTAATAGTTCGTTTTAGTACTTCAATACTTTCCCGACCGTCCAATACCAGGAATCGTTGGGGTTCTTTCCGGGCTAATTGCAGATAGCCATTTCTGGTTTGCTGCTTGAAATCTTCATTTTCAGCTTCCAGCCGATCCAATTCCCGGTCATCCATACGATCCTCTGCGGTCTCCAGTGGCGTATCCACCAAAATAGTTAGATCAGGACGGACCTCTCCGATTGCGACATCTGCAACCTTTTGAATACTCTCTAATGAAAGATTTCTACCATAACCTTGATAGGCAATCGTACTATCCACAAACCGATCAAGTAAAACGATCTCGCCCCTCTTCAGGGCCGGTGTTAATTTCTCTGTGATCAATTGGTTACGACTGGCAAAGTAGAGCAGCATCTCTGTGATGGCACTCATCTCCATATTCTCATTGTCCAGTAGGATATCCCTGATCTTTTCGGATATTCTGGTCCCGCCCGGTTCTCTGAAAAGATGAACACTATAACCGCGGTCCAGAAGATCATGGTATAGCATCTTGCACTGAGTCGATTTTCCCGACCCGTCAATACCTTCAAAACTGATGAACAAGGGTTTAAAGGTCGCCATTATTTCTTCTTTGCCAGTTGAATTAAAATCCACAGATAGTCGTAAAAGGTCAAGGCCGCTAAGAACCAGGCCATTAATATTACAAATAGATATGCGCGTTCACCTGGCCAGGAAGCTAAAAGAGTGAACAAAAAGATGATTCCCATGCGATCCCAACGCAGGAAGTAGAGTCTGGGGATATTAATAGCCATTAGATCATATTTCATCTGCAGATTTGTTAGTAAATACAGTCCTGAAATACCCACCAGAGCGGCAACTCCGGTCCACCAATGCCCTTCGATCCACATATGCAGCGTCAAACCCAGAATCAATGGTATCTCTTCAACAAAATGTTTGAAACGGTTACTGGGGATAGAACGATCTACAAAGATGTGCAGATAAACCTGATCAAGAAAAAGCCATGCTGAAATGAGAATAGCTGTTATGAAATATGCTCCGGAGAGTAAGGCCAGAATGCTCAAACCTTCCAGACCATAGCGAAATTTATTCAGATCTTTTGCATCCAGGTTGCTTTCCTGGATTTTAGCAATAGCAATATTCAGGGCTTTTTTCAACAAGCTTTGTACAAAACCCGGGTAATTAAAATCATCCCGTGCATACTCGAATGCTTTATCTGTTTTCATGCCTTTTTTCCTCCGATCATGATAACTACTTCACCTTTTATGCTGCGAGCGTCCAACTGTTCCCTGATCTCTGTGACAGTGCCCCTGATGAACTCCTCATATCTCTTGGTGATCTCCCGAGCAATAACTACCTGCCTGTCACCCATATACTCGGAAATATCTTTAAGTGTTTTAATGATGCGGTGGGGAGATTCATATAGTATGATCGTACGTGGGTCCTCAGCTAAGATCTTGAATCGGGTTTGACGACCCTTCTTGCGTGGTAAGAAACCTTCAAAGGTAAACCGGTCAGAAGGTAAACCCGCCGCAACCAGACCGGCCAGCATAGCTGAAGCACCAGGAATGGGCACTACATCTATACCCTGCTTAACAGCAGCCCGCACCAGGTAGAATCCGGGATCACTGATCAGAGGAGTGCCCGCATCAGAAATCAGAGCAATATCATCACCATTTTCGAGTTTCCGCAACAGCCCTGGTGTCGCCTGCTCTTTGTTGTGATCATGATAGGGCAACATGGGTGTCTTGATCTCATAGTGTTTGAGCAGTACTCCTGATACTCGCGTATCCTCTGCAGCGATCAAACTCACCGATTTGAGTATTTCAACCGCCCGGAAGGTGAAATCACCTAGATTTCCAATGGGTGTCGAGACGATATAGAGTTTGCCTGTAGTCATTTATTAGATCTGCGGTTTTGTGAAAACTCCTTCTTGCTAAAGTTCCAACCTACGCTTTTCGGCTATGGCCCGGCGGGCAGGATGACACTCTTTCCTACGCCCAGCTTGCCACGGCGAAGCTTTGCGAAGCCGGGTTTCTATTATCTACTCAATCCTCTACAGATCAAAGGAGATTCCCTGTGCCAGTGGTAATTCCTTACTCCAATTAATTGTATTGGTCTGACGGCGCATGTAAGCTTTCCAGGCATCTGAGCCTGATTCGCGTCCACCACCAGTCTCTTTTTCACCGCCAAATGCTCCACCAATTTCAGCACCAGATGTACCAATATTCACATTGGCAATACCACAATCAGAACCGATATGAGAAATGAACTGCTCAGCATGTTGCATATTCATTGTAAATATGGCCGAAGAGAGTCCCTGTGGGACAGCATTGTGTATTTCTATAGCTTCATCAATGGTCTTAAAAGGAATTATGTAAAGAATGGGAGCAAAGGTTTCTCTCTGGATGATATCCCATTGATTTTCACCAATAACGATGGTCGGTTCAACAAAATACCCGGCCTTTTCTTTAATAGCTTTACCACCTGACACAATTTTTCCACCAACTTCTTTTATCTCTCTGATGGCCTGTTCATAAACCTCAACAGCACCAGCATCCACGAGAGGCCCCATGAGTGTGCCTTCTTTCAGTGGATCACCGATTCTGACCTGGCTGTAGGCCTTTACAAGACGTTCCACAAAGCCATCCATGATATTTTCCTGAATGATGATTCGACGGGTGGAGGTACACCGTTGTCCGGCGGTTCCTACAGCTCCAAAAACAGTAGCCGGGATAGCCATATCCAGATTAGCAGTATCATCGATGATGATGGCATTATTGCCGCCTAATTCGAGAATAGTGCTACCGAAACGTTTGGCAACAACTTCACCTACATGACGACCCATGGGTGTAGATCCGGTAAATGAGACCAATGGAATACGTTTATCATTGATCAAGCGTTCACCAATAACAGAACCGCGGCCAATTACCAGATTGAAGATACCTTTATAGCCATTTTCCTCCAGAACCTGATTACAGATCTTTTGAACGGCAATACCACAAAGAGGAGCTGTTGAAGATGGTTTCCAGATGGTTGTATCACCGGCAATAGCTGCCAGAAAAGAATTCCAGGCCCAGACTGCCACCGGGAAATTAAAGGCGGATATTACACCAACGACACCTAAAGGATGATACTGATCATACATACGATGCTGGAAACGCTCTGAGTGCATGGTGCTACCGTATAGCATACGTGACTGACCAACAGCAAAATCAGCAATATCTATCATTTCCTGAACCTCGCCATCACCTTCCTGCTTGATCTTGCCCATTTCCAGAGAGACCAAACTACCGAGAGCATCTTTTTTCTCGCGAAGAGCAACACCCATTTTACGGACTAATTCACCACGTACAGGAGCTGGGACCTGACGCCATTCCTTAAAAGCTGCGTCTGCTTCAGCGACAACTTTCTCGTAAGCTTCTTCAGTGCACTGATGTACGCTGGCAATGACTTCACCTGTGGCAGGGTTACGTGATTTCAAGATATCAGTACCTTCTGTTGCCAGCCATTCCCCGGCACCAATACCGGCACCGGCATTAATTTCTTCAATCCCCAGTTCTTTTAAAAAATCCATATCTACCTCTTTTTGGTATTTAACAATTAATATTTACAATTTAATAATTTTTAAGCTTTCTGCTTTGACAAGGTTTTTCGAGCCGAAAATAAAATTGCTGCTAATTCACTCGCCTCTTTCCTTAAGTCATCAACTTTGACATGCTCCATTATTTCTTCATCCAATATGAAGTCTATCCAAAATAGCGCCTCATCTGCTTCTTCTAAAACAATACTTATTTTTGATTTAAAAGCTGCTTTGGATTGAGCTAAAACTGTTGCTCTATAATTAACAGCTACCGATGTCGAACATCTAATTAATTGTGATTTTATATGCCGACCAAGCGTTGTATCTGGTAAAGAAACCGACAACTTGACACACCGATGTGCAAACTTTTTGGTTCTTGCTTTGAGCTCGTTGCTATCCATCAATATTAAATCTTAATTTTTCAATTTTCAATTATGTTGACATACTCTTTAAATTCGATTCCCAAAGCTTTTAACTCTGCCAGCACCGGTTCATAAATAATCCGATCTATGGGAATGCGAACACCACTAAGGCTAACTTGGTCCTCCAGGATCAGTTTTGTAACAATAGCCAAGGGCAGTGAAACCGTCCGGGCCATGGAACTGCTGCCATGAGGAATCCCATAATCAACTAGCGTGGAGGTGATCTTTTCCTCATGATCATCAAAGCTGGCCTTGAAACGGTGCTGTAGAGCCACCATATCACGTTCCCCATCAGCATAGGCCATTTTCTCACTCATAAGCTTTGCTAACAGATCTATCACAGTGCTTCCATCACAGTCAATTAGATCTTGATCAAAGAGTCCCAGCCATTCCAGAGCCTGAACCACTTTTGAATCTTTACCTATTTCCAATTTTTGAGCAACCTGTGAACGAATCCTCTCAGGTTCCAGTTCATTTAAATCAGCCAGGATCATTGCATAACTGATCTTCCCCTGATCAATGGGATGATTTTCTAAAAGATTCAATGCTTCGAAAGCCAGAATATATTCATGCCAACCCGGATAACGTAAAGTACCTCTTAATAAGAGATCAATATTACGAAAGCCATAACCCTTTTCATAGGAAATGGAATCGCGGTTTGGATACGCTTCATATTCACGACCATTGATCGTCATCGGTGTTGTTGAGTGAAATAATTCGTCAGGGCTAACCCTTTTAACAGCCCCATTTTCGATATATCGAGCAGCACTCTTCCCTGCCAACAGAACTCCCTTGGGATTCCATGAAAACTTATAACCAAATGGATTGTCGTTAGCGTCCGGTGCCGGTAAACCACCACAGACTGAAACAAATTCTTTGATCTTGCCACCCCGCTCGCGAATATCATGTATGATCTGCATGGCAGACATATGATCGATTCCCGGATCAAGTCCCATCTCGCATAAAAACAGGAGTCCTTTTTCTCGGGCTTCTTTATCCAGTGCGCGCATCTCATCTGAGATATACGATGCATTCACCATGTGTTTTCCAGCTGACAGGCAATGCTTGGCGACAATGCTGTGCAAGGCGTAGGGTAACAACGAAACCACCAGATCTGACTTTGAGATCAGATTACCCAGTTGTTTTTTATCATTCACATCCAATGTGGCAGCTTGACCTTTTGGATTTTCATTAATGGCTTTAAGAGCATTTTCTTCCAGAATATCTGCTACAGTAAGGTTGAAATCAGTGTTATTGAACAGGTAGTCTATGATAGGCTGAGACACAAGACCAGCCCCAAGGATCAGAACGTGTTTTGGCATAAGATTCTGCTAAGCTTTCAGGTGTTTTTCCAAATATTTATAATCAGGAGTCAGTTGACCACCATGGGCGATCACTGCTTTCTTCACTTCAAGGGGTAATTCAAGATCATCAAATGGTTTAGAATAATCACAAGCACCCATGGCAGGGATAAAGGGCAGCAAAGCCTCTCCAAAGGCTTCTGAAGCCTCTCTGGGCAGCTCCGTGGGTAAATTATCAACAGCCATGAGCAGCACGCCATTCCCCTGAAATCCCATCTTTCTCTCGCCCGTCTCCGGGTCAAACACATAGACTGGATCAGGGCTCAAGGTGGACCCTGTATTAAACTGGATGGCACCATCAATATCACAGGTGATATCTCCAACAATTAATAATGAAGGTGAGTTCTGATAGTGAGTTTTTATCTCATCCAGCGTAATTAGTCTGGGATATTGTGTATTCCAGTAAATGCAGTTCACCAAAACATTCAGTTTGCTAATGTAAGTGTTGAATTTTGAGCGGTATTTTTCAGGGTGGTCAAAATAATCCTGCAGTTCAAAATTATTAGAGGAATCTCTAGGAGTAAACATATCCACTTCCTTGAAGACAACTTTGACCAGCTTTCCGTGATATTCGGCAGGATTAGCAATGAGAAGTTCATCAGCAGAAATTTCTAATAAGGGCAAAATGTCCAAGATCTCTTGAACTCCCTTTGCCACATGACCATAACCGGTGATACCCACAACCAACGCAGGTTTATCTGAAAGCCATTCTGTAATCT
>JAUVKO010000251.1 GCA_030596225.1 Fidelibacterota bacterium | reverse complement strand
CCACCGGTCGCTATTTCCAGGCTCCATTTTATGCGCTGTTGATCCAGGGTGGTTCCAATACAGCAGACTTGGATTTCTACTTTGCTGACCAAATCGCTTTCGGTATGGAATATCTCCCTCGAGAGGATATGCGTATCACCATTGAATATTATCAGAAGCAGTTTGAAGATATGCCAATTAGCGAGATTTTACTGGATCGCAATGGTTCTGATAGTCTCGGGAACTACGCCAATATTGGTGCCGGACGATCAGAAGGATTTGAGCTGTTTATTCAGAAAAAGTTCTCTCATAACTGGTATGGAACATTCAGTTACTCTCACTCAGTCTCTGAGGGGATTGATCCCCGGAAAGCAGAAACAGTCTATTACCCCTGGGATTATGATTACAGAAATGTGGTCAGTCTGATCGGTGGCTATAAAATCCGGTATATGGATTATGACTGGTATAATAGATATAAAAAGACATTTATCGCCTCAGCGACTTCATGGCTGCCATTTGCTCCTGCAGATGAATTTGAGATCAGTTTTCGCTTACGCTATTCAGGTGGCAAACCCTATACACCAAAAACATACAACCATAATGTCAGACAATGGTATATCAATGCAGAAGATGACTGGAACACAGAACGCCTGGACGAATACTATCGCTTTGATATCATGTTGTTGCAACGTTACTACTTTGAGAAGTTAAACCTGGTAGCCTTTTGGGATGTTATGAATGTATTCAATCGGGATAACCCCTGGGATTATGTTTACAACGAGGATGGGACCAAGGATATGGCCCTGCAATTTAAAACCTTCCCTATTGGCGGTATTACGCTGGAGTTTTAGGTAAGATTTACTTAGCCACAGATGTACACAGATAAAACACTGATAGGTTAATGTGGGGTGTCATGCTGCATGCCAGGTCGAAGCTGGTAAGTGTAGACTGGAGCTTGTCGAAGCATAATACCAATTTCCGGGGAAACGGAGTGACAACTAATACCAATTGTACTTCAAAAGAGTCTATATGAATTCAAAAGATTTTTCTGTTTTACAATCTTTAAATTTTAAGCATAGCTTGAGCTATGGTTGGAATTTTAAGAACAGTAAAACTGGAAAAGATGAAGAATGCATAGACTGTTTTGAGGTGTAATTGGTATAAATTGGTTTTGTGTTTACTCCGGGGTACAGAAAACCTGTTTGGTTCGCCCTGCTCGCTGAAAACAGGTTTTAAATCTGCGCGAGACCATGAGTGCTGTCACTTTTTATCATTATTGAAAAAAGTATACAATATTTTTAATTTTCCAGCGTCTGTTAGAGTGAGATGCAAAATGTCAACACCATGCAGACACCAATCGATATGAGTAAAAGAAGTCGACTTATTGAGTCCGTCGTATTAGAAGCCAGACATTGGCTCCTGGATTCAGTACGCGCTTTAGTGCCCCGTTATGAGGATGCTGAGGATATCGTTCAGGATGTCTTTTATCAATTCACAGCAGGCTATGATCAGATCCGCTCTCTGGAGTCTACCTCGGCATGGCTTTACCGCACTGCGAGAAACCGAGTTAGTGATTTCTACCGTAAACGTTCCAGAACCATCGAAGGCAGTCAACTTTCTGTGACCGATAAGGGCATGGATAATACTTATCTGCTGGAAGAGCTGCTGCATGATACAGAGGCTACTCCTGAGCGTGACCTCGATCTGAAATCTCTGGAATTGCGGCTGGAAACTGCAATTGAAGCATTACCTGAACCTCAGCGAGAAGTTTTTATCTGGCACGAGATCGAAGGTTTGAGTTTTAAAGAGATTGCTGAACTCACTGGCGAGTCTCAGAACACCTTGCTCTCCCGGAAACGCTATGCTGTGTTGGCTTTGCGTAAACAACTAAACGACCTTTATAGATAATTTGAAAGGAAACTATTATGTTTAAAAAATCACCTGCAAAGATATTTGGTATTGCTCTCCTGGTCATACTCGCAATCTCTGCTTTTGGAGCAATTACTATGCTCCTCTGGAACTGGTTAATTCCGGCTATTTTTAATGGCCCTTCAGTCACCTATTTTCAAGCACTGGGACTCTTAGTCTTATGCAAGATCCTGTTCTCCGTTGGACCAGGTAAGCACGAAAAGCACCCTCGGACCTACTCCCACCAACTTCCCTGGAAAAAACACCTCTGGGAACGCATGGAAGATGGTGCCGATCATAACGCAGAGGATAGCTCACCTGAATCAGCATCCACAGTGACATCTGAGTGACAGACAGTCAAAGGAATACGTGTCTTTGACCCTTCGAGAGGGCTTCGATAAACTCAGCCACCACCTCAGGGAGACACGAACAAAACATTATTGAATGATAAGGAATATAATTATGAAAAAAATTAAAATCACCAAACGCACTGGCCTTATCAGCATGATCGTTATAGCTGCCTTGGGATTGGGGGCTTGCTCAGCTCACCATGGTCATCCCCGCAACATGGATCCAGCCAAGATCATGAAGCGAATAACTAGAAAGCTGGATCTGAATACTGAACAACAAAACAAATTTCAGGAGGTGCTGGACATAGCAAGTGACTTCAAACAAAATATGAGCTCAAAACATGATGAGTTTGCTACAACCCTGAAAAAGAACCTGGTCCAGCCAACCATCAATGTGAGTGAATTAAATACACACTTCGATGCTTTGGGAGCAGATCTAAGTAATTTCAGAAAGACCATGTTGACTCAATATGCTGAGTTTCACGCCAGTCTGAATGATGAACAGCGTCTCAAACTCTCCAGCTTTTTTGAAAAGATGGAGAAGCATAAAAGACACTAGCCCACAAGGCATTTTTAATAGATAAAAAGAGGCTGTTTCAACTTGTGAAACAGCCTCTTTTTTTGCTCTGAAATAATTTTATCCCTTAAGGATTTAAACTCAGGAAATCATTTATATTTTTACAATTCCGACAGCCCTTGGGCATACTCCGCTCCTGCCTTCTGCCTACTGAATTCTGTATTCTGCCTATCTATAGTAATCCTTCAGATAATCTTGCACCATGCGGGTACCGGTAAACTGAACACCTGTCTTGATAGATTCCCGAATTATACTTAACCATTTGGTTTGGTCATTGTAGAAGGTCGGGATAACCTCTTCCTCTAAAAGACGATACAAATGATCAGCGTCAGCAGCATCATTAGCCTCATCCGGATTTCCAATAGCCCAACCATTGACTCCATGATTACATGCTTCAGCCCACCAACC
>JAUVKO010000120.1 GCA_030596225.1 Fidelibacterota bacterium | reverse complement strand
GATACTGTTGCCAATCACTGACAACTCCATCCTCAAAATCTTCGGAATATGTTTGGCCATAGGACATTCCCAAGGTTACCATTAATATGATAATTGTCCAAATTGTAACGTTTCTTTTCATAAGAATCTCCTCTTGCGTTGGTTGATTACTAATTATATAGTCAATATCAATTTTTGACAAGAACACAATTCATCTTTTTTAAATCTTCTATTGGCTTGCCGGCATTTTCTTTTTCGGCATTTTTTCTATTTCACCTTTAGTGATCAAGCAGGGTTAAACACCCTGGAGCATCAAACTATATATAGAAGAAACTGACCTCTAAAGTTCAATCCTCAAGGGAGAAATTAGTGCCGGCCACTGACCTTTGGCAATATTCCGGGTACTTTTGAAAACCAGATAGGAGTATTTACCATAATGGGGCACCAATTGTCCCAAACGAGGTAGAGATTCCAGGTCGTCAGATATCACCACCAATAATTTCGCGGCGATTTCCTTCTCTTCAGCACTCAAAACAAAGGTGTGTCCAGCCCTGGGGTGTTCTGTGCCATTAATGGTGATGCTTGTTTCGTTCACCTGAACCTGTTGAGCCAAACCGGCTGGTAATTCTGTCGGATTTAGTGCAAAAATAGCATAGGTGCCTTCTAGCCCTAGCGAAGTTGCTTTTGTACTTGATTCCGGCATAATATCACCCTCAGTTAGATTATCACCGAAGGTCTTTAGAATGTTTTTTTCGTTCTCTACGTAATACGTAAAGTGCTTTTCAGGCGCACCCAGTGCAGCAGCAATAGTTGGTTCTATCTCCTGAGGGTAAAGATGGCGAAACAGGTCATAGTCAGGATCCAGTTCAAAGGAGGTAACATCACCATCAAGGGTGAATTCGAAAATGCCTTGTGCCTGTGAAAGCTCCACAACTTTATTCTGGTTTTCAACCCCGTTAAATTTAACCGGAATATTCAAGTTGTATATTTCTGCTTCCGGCTGAGTGACTTCGAATTTTAGTCTGGTTTGGCCATTCAACTTCTCCGACTCAAGCAGATTCACGCTTATGTGGGCAGCACCCATACTGTCCACCCACTGAGGAATAACAAAACTCAGGTCCTTACCTGATGCTTTTTCATAAGCATCAAGCCATTGCTCCCAGGTAACTTTTTCACCTTTGCGGGAAGCATAGATATCACGCCATGCTTGATGGAAATTCTCTGTACCAATACGTTCTTCGATCATATGAAAGATCATCATGGCCTTGTTATAACCAATGGTGCGGCTTTCAGCATTATGACGCGCAATGAATTCCCGCACAGGGAACTCGTTTTCCGGGGTTACATAGCTTTTATATGCCTTCAGGATATCCTTGCGATAATCGCGAGCGCCTGCAGGTCCCCTTTGGAGTTTATAGCGATAGTCTGCACCGTAAACAGTAAGACCTTCACACCAATTCCCTTTTTCATAATCCACGTAAATACTATTCCCCCACCAGTTATGCAGCACTTCATGTCCCAGGGATGTCATAACAATAAAGGGTAATCGAATAACCTGCTGTCCAAGCAGTGTCCAGGCCGGCATACCATAACCTGTGGGAAAGAAATTTTCAGCAACAGTAAATCGTTTATAGGGATATGGGCCGATCATCTCAGAATACATCTTTACATATTTTGCTGTTGCCGGCAAATAGGTTTCAAAAAGACTGGTGTCTTCTTCGAAGAAATAGCAGAAAACATCCACTTCTCCGGCTTTGATCTGGGCTACCTTATAGGGTGCTGACATAAACATCAGCCCATCTGACTTAAAGGGATTCTCCCAGCTTTGGACTTTTGTATCCCCTTCTATCACCTGGCTAATACTGTTTCCATCCGCAATGGATTCCCAGGTCGCCGGTATTGTGGCTGTGACCTTAAAGTTCATAAGACCATCATTCCCGCGAGGGTAATAGAATGAACTCGGACTGAAATAGGCGCCCTTCTCGATTATGGTTCCGGTAATCTCCCGGCCTACATTCTGATTTGAAAATTTTGCCTCGGTCACGTCTGCATCAAAAACTGCTGTATAGCTGATACTGAACTTGACATTATGAGGTGTTTTTTGATCGAAAAGCACCCATAATGCTGCTTTAGGTGGGTCTAAGGCCTCAATTTTGCTTGCAAAATCTGCTTTTTTGCCATGTAAGGTATTAGAATCCAAAGTGGCAAATTTTGCTTTTATATCACCGATCATCAGATCACCGATCTGAGCATTAGGTGGTAAATATAATACATTAACCCCCTTATTTACCTGCATTAGCCCGCTATCGGTAAAGCTTGCGCTATGATTATCGACATTTAATACAAATTCCAGGTTGTGCTTAAGAAAAACAACTTCCGTGACCTCTGCTGTCTTACAAGAGACCATGATCAACATGCTGATAATACCTAATAATGCAATTTTTAAAGCTCTCATTTTTTACCCCTTATAATTTATTTCTTTCTGAATAATGATTTATAGACATACCGTTTAATTTCTGAATACAAAAGCCAAGAACAAGGGTAATTACAAAAGAAGGTTTGCGTCCTGTGTCTTGCTGCTTGCCTAGGCGTAGTTCGAAGAACGTAGACTGGAGCCTGTCTGCCTGGTCACCTGCCTTTGCCGAAACGGTCTCCGTGCAGGCAGGTAGTCCGCGTATGACGTAGGCTGGTCGAAGTATGACACGGTTAAGAGGGATGCTAAACTATACTCATTTATTGTTTCTCGCACTTTGAGTCCTCGACTTTGTCGACCTCAGTGTGACACATCCTGCTGCTGTTACTTTTTGACAATTAACACCCTGGCATCCATTTCAGCGGGAATATCCAAATCTAAGAGATGCAAGATGGTAACGCCAATGTCAGACAATACTCCATTTTCGAGCTTGATGTTTAATTTTGATTGATCTGCGATGTAAAATAATTCTACCGGATTCAGACTGTGGCTGGTACGTACAGCGCCGGTTTCATAGTCAATCATTTGATCCACATTGCCGTGGTCAGCTGTTATAAGAGCCTGTCCGTTTTTTTTCAGGATTTCCGGGATTACTTTTCCCAAACATTCATCCAAAATTTCTACAGCTTTAACACCTGCATCAAAGTTCCCAGTATGACCCACCATATCACCATTGGCAAAATTTACCATAATAAAATCGTACTTGTCTGTTGCCAGTTGTTCTATAAAGGCATCGGTAACGCGGTGCGCTTCCATTTCCGGATGATCAGCAAAACTAGCCGGATCAAAACGCCCCTTAAGTTCTATACGATCTTCATTTTTATAGGGCGTCGTCAACTTTCCATTGAAAAAACTGGTTACGTGGGGGAATTTTTGGGTTTCTGCCATTCTCAACTGGATCAGTCCTGCCTCTGAAATAACTTTACCAACAGTGATTGGTGGTTCTGAAGTGCTTGTTTGAGTCTCGACCAGCAGAAAATTGCTAAAGCCGTCGTAGTAGCTGGTCATCCCTACATAAAGAATGTCTAAGTCTTGCTTGGGTGACCCCGGATAATCTTTCTCTGTGAATGCTTTGGTAAGCTGGGTGGCACGATCCTGACGATAGTTGGTATGCAATACTACATCACCATCTTTTACACCGGCGTAACCCTTCATTACAAAAGGAGGAATATATTCATCAAACATATCCTCACCACTGGGGGTTTTATCGATTTTCCAGGATGTTTTAATGGCATCTACAGCTGATTTGATGACTTGGCCTTTGGCTAATACGATGCAATCATAGGCCTGGTCAGTGATTTCCCATATTTTAGCCCGATCCATACCGTAATAACGACCCATAATTGTGCCTATAGAGACATTGTCTATTTCTGAGATCACAGCCTCCAGCTTACTAAAATGTTCTAAAGAACTGCGGGGGGGGGTATCCCGTCCATCTAAAAAGGGATGAATGACAATTTTACCGTCAGGATTCTCTTTTACCGCCTGGATAATGAACTTGAACAGATGATCATAATGAGCATGCACGCCCTCATCCTGGAGTAATCCTAAAAGATGAAATGTGGACTGCTGTTCCTGCCACTGCTGCATCATGGACAGCCAAAGCTCTCCTGAATATATTTTGCCGCTTTCCATTTGATCATTAATGCGTTTGAGTTCTTGTGTCACCACCCTGCCGGCACCCATGCTTAAGTGACCTACTTCACTGGACCCCTGAAAGCCATCCGGCAAACCCACGGATTCACCTGATGCTCCCAAAATGCTACGAGGATAGTTTTTTCTAATTTGATCCAGATTTGGGGTGTTCGCGGCAAGCACTGCGTTACCCTCAGTTTTTTCTGTATATCCCACGCCATCTAAAACGATTAAAACAATCGGTTTCATTTATTTAGAACTTTCATTTTTGTTTGAAATAACATTGCTGGAAATTTAGGCTTAATTGAGGCTTTCGGAACCGCAGATTATAACGATTTCAACTAACGGAGTTTTTAATGTGCTCCAGGCGAGTATTTGGATTCTCGCTTATAAAAAACGGAATTCCCGTTTTTTTCTTAGCTCAAACTATAGATTCGCTTGTATTTCTCTTCCAGATATTCCATAAAGGGTTGGGCTGAAAGTTCTTCTCCGGTGAGCTCCTGAACCAACTCCTCTGCCTTACGACCGCGTCCCTTGCTATGAATATTCTCTCTAAGCCACTTCAATAATTCAGCAAAATCACCCCGGGCAAGCAGTTCATTAAGACCCGTGATATCCTTCCGGGCTTGATTGAAAAACTGAACGCTATATAGATTGCCAAGAGTATAGGTTGGGAAATAGCCAAAGGCCCCGAAAGACCAATGTACATCCTGAAGGACACCTTCTGCATCATTAGCCGGCTGAATACCAAGGTATTCTTCCATTTTCTCATTCCATAATTGAGGGAGTTCCTCAACCGGGAAATTTTCATTGATCAGCATTTTCTCAATTTCAAAGCGAAGCATAATATGCAGGTTGTAAGTGGCTTCATCAGCCTCAACCCGGATCATGCTGGGACGAACACGATTTATGGCTGCGTGAAATTGCTCCTGGTCTGTATTCCGTAGCTGTTCCGGAAATTTGGCTTGAAGCTTTGGATAGGCGAACCGCCAGAAAGGCGTGCTTAAGCCGACCAGATTTTCCCAGAGTCGAGATTGACTTTCATGAATCCCCAGAGAAATAGTTTGTCCTAAAGGATTCCCGTACTCAGCAACGGGAAGCCCCTGTTCGTAAAGAGCATGACCTCCTTCATGAAGTGTTCCCAGTAAAGCCGCTTTTAGATCATTTTCCTGCAATCGGGTGGTGGTGCGAACATCTGTAGGATGAGTGCTGGTGGTAAAGGGGTGAGCTGACCTGTCCTGGCGTCCTGTTTTTAGATCAAAGCCAATAGCTTTAAGCATGTCCATCCCAAAAGCCCACTGTTTATCTGTATCATAATCTTTGCTGATAACACTGCCATTGACCCGGTGTTTTACTTCACTGATATTCTTAATGAGTGGTACCAGGCGCACGCGTATCTCTTTAAATAGCTTACTCACTTTTTCTGAAGTCATATCCGGTTCAAACTGATCTAAAAGACTGTCGTAGGCTGTTGTCCCGGTAGCAAGATATTTGGCCTTTTCCTGCTGCATCTGAACCATTTTGGTTAAAAATGGTTTATAAAAGGCAAAATCGTTGTCTTTACGAGCACGCGTCCAGGCTTGCTGAGAAACCGAAGCATGTCGAGCCAATTCAGTAACGAATTCAGCAGGCAGGGTGGCTTGCTGGCGATAATCACGCCAGATCTCTTTTAGCTGGCGAGTTTCACGTTCTTTGAGAGTCATGATCCGCAACTCGCCAGTTTCCAGATCAATGAGTTCTTCAAGTGCATTTTTCAGAGGTTCGCCCACAAGCTTGGCGTGCATTAGTCCCGTAATATAGGCAATCTGTTCCGCCCTGGCTGCACCCGCCCCTTCGGGCATATATGTTTCCTGATCCCAGCTAAGCAGAGCTTCTATCCCCTGGAGATGGCTGGCGTCCAATAATTCTTTGAGTATTATATCTTGTGCTGACATGTCCCGACCTTTATTAATTTTGCTGTATATCCCCGATTGGAAAGCTATGCAAATTAACATCAAATGCACTTTTTACCATGAATGAATAAATAATTACCCTATGGGATATAGAGTGACGTATGGTTAAAACTATACTGATTCGAAGGTGTACGAAGCCATTGTCAACTCCATACGTTCTTTCCATCCAATGTTTTCCCAAAATCTGAGACCGCTCTGGTTGTCTCGACGTATGAAGAGGTGACATTTTTCAATACCGGCCATTTTTTGCTTTTCCAAACAGAGACGACAAGCTGCTGACCAATTCCCTGTCGTCTGACTTCAGGCAATACAACGAGATGGTGTACAAACCCACGACGCCCATCATGCCCACTCAAGATCGCACCAACAATGCTTTTTCGCTTCTCAGCCACAAAACTGAATCCCGGGTTACGTTTTAGAAAGGATTTAATACCAATTGTATTTCAAAGGTGCACTATAAGTCCAAAATATTTTTTCGTTTTAGAAGCTTCACAATTAGAAGCATAGCGGTAGCTATGGTGAAAATTTTAAGTGCCCTAAAACGGGAAAAGATGCAGAAATTTAGTGCAAGTTTGAGGTGCAATTGGTATTATCTGTGCTACGGGTAGATCTATTGAGGTTTGGGTTGATGAAGATGATATTGAGCTAATCGAAGAGCTTGGCTTTGCTGCAATATCAGATTAAGCGGTGTCCTTTTAAACCCTGATAGACTTCCTGAATCACCACCTTAGAGAT
>JAUVKO010000180.1 GCA_030596225.1 Fidelibacterota bacterium | reverse complement strand
AATTCAAAGCAGCAAATTTGTGAATCCTCAATTCTTCCGCTGAGAGTTTGGCTACCTGATCACGGGAAACCACTTCATTTTTAGCGACTTTGCCAAGGGTTAAGCGAATAAAATCGCCCAGAGTGTTATCATCATGACTTTCCAGGTAATTCACACTCTGAACAGGCTGTCTGAAGTGCCCACCTTCACTTTGCAGATAGCCCCGCATTAATGTTTGGTAATACTTGGTGTTATGTCCATCCCAAAGTTTTCCAAAAATAAATCCGGAATCGTTATTTCTCGGATTCCGGCCTTTAATACTATTTCTAAAATGATCATTCCAAGATGCCCAACCATGATCTGCCAATTCACCGGGATTGTATCCTCCACCTCCCCAGGGCTCTCCGATCAACAGTACATCCGGATTTATTGCCTGGGTAGCCACCGTGATTGCATCCACTGTTTTCAGGTCGATCATGGTTGCCAGATCAAATCGAAATCCATCGATATGAAATTCCTTCATCCAATAGACCAGACTTTCGATGATCATTTTGCGAGACATGGGGTTTTCAGTCTTGAAGTCGTTTCCACAACCGCTATGGGAAAGATAGTCTCCCTTCTTGTCTAACCTGAAATAATTTGACTTATCAATCAATTTGAAGGGATTATCATCATATTGAGAGACATGATTATAGACCACATCCATGATAACGGAAATACCTTCTTTGTGGAGAGCCTTCACCATTGCTTTTATTTCCTTAACGGCTCGTCCATCCTGTCCAACCCAGGCTCCACGATTCTTGACACCATCAGAACCATAATAAATCTCCGGAGCGAAGAAAAAGGAGGTCATGTAACCCCAATGATTATTTTCATAGGGATTCCAGTCATTCCAAATCCACAATTCAGAATTTTTGTAGTCTATCTCAATATTGCCAAATTCCTGCAAGGGTAAAAATTCTACAGCGTTATAGCCCATATCTTTCAGGTGATTAATACCGCCTTTCTGATCAGGATCAACAAATCCAGTGTAAGTTCCCGCTTGCTTGCCACCGGAACTGGAATGGATGGTCATATCACGTAAATGAGCCTCCAGGATCACCATATCTCCCAGTGATGTGTGCGTGAAGTCATCGCCTTCCCAATCAAAATCAGCATCAGCTAAAATGATGGTTTTGCTGGGGTATTGATAATGGTTCTGTCTGACGACTGCTTGAGAGTAGGGATCAGCTATGATCTTGCCGGGCTCACCGGAGGTGGTATAGCCATAATATTTCGTAATTAGTGTTTCAGGAAGACTGACTTCCCAGACTCCATTACTTTTCTTGTTCATGGGCTGGGTACTGCCTGAGACATCGTCATGACTCTTGAAAAAGATAACACTCATATCCTTGGCAGAAGGTGCATACAATCGGAAGGTGAATAAATCACCATCGCGGTTGAAACCCAATTTTTCATCTATTGCTGCGAGTGGTGTGCTGCTAAGTGTCATATCTTTATTTAACTCCGGATTATTGGTGCAAGCTATCAAAATCATGAAGATAGCCAAACTCAGGATGCTCTGTTTGCTGCTCATATGAGTTCTCCCGTTCAACTATAAAAACCTATTCGTGGGTGGCTGAAAATTGACATCTGGCTGACAGTTCGCCAATTATCAGACTCTGAGCAAGAAACATAATGTGAAACCAGCGATTATAAAGTCATATTCAATGCAGAGTTTTGTAACGTACTGAACACTGCTTGATCTAAGACGAATAATGAAAAGGATAAACAAAATGAATAAAAATAAAATTATCGCCAGTGTTGCCGCCCTTATCTTTGTGATTTTCGGGGTCTTTATGATTGGCACCACATCTGTTTCTGCCCAAGGAGCACCAGATTTCACGCTTACTGATATCGAAGGTAATCAAGTCTCTCTGTCTGACTTTAAAGGCAAGGTGATCCTCCTGGATTTCTGGGCGACCTGGTGTGGTCCCTGTAAGATGGAAATTCCCAGTTTTATCCAACTCCAGGATGAATATCAGGATGATGTGGTTGTACTGGGAGTCTCACTGGATCAGGGTGGCCCAAAAGCAGTGGTACCTTTTGCCAAGAAAATGAACATTAATTATCCGATCGTTTATGGTGATGGGAGTGTCGTTCAGGCTTACGGCGGTATCCGGGGCATACCCACTACATTTGTGATTGATAAAGATTTTAATATTCAGCGGAAATATGTTGGCTATACAGATCATAAGGTTTTTGAGAAAGATATTTTAGCATTTAAGTAAGCTCGTTCTGTTTCTCGCAAAGCGCGCAAAGACGCAGAGCAATTTTTTTTAGCCCTCTCTGACCATCCTGGTCTATGGAGAGGGCTACTTTTTATCATCCCGTCACAGTAAGAGAACTATTCCACTAAAATCCGTAATTTTCGTCGATCCCGCCTGGATTTCGACAAGCTCAATCTCCGGCTTAGGAATTCAGTAGCAACTATAATAATTCTCATTACGCCCAGTTTTGGCTATCAAAGCAAGAGGGCTTCTGCAAGCTCAGCCACCGCATCAGGAAGAACATGGTTTTAGTCAAGAATGCTACAATCTAATCTTTGCGTTTTTCGCGATCTTTGCGGTAAAATATATTTTGCAATCAGTTGTATGTACGTTTAGTTTCGCCCCGCTAACGGACTGGAGGAAAGACAAATGGCCAAAGCACAAGCATTCGGAGATAAAGTACGCGGAAAGATCCGTACCAACAAAAAAATGGTACGTTATATCCTGCCCTTGAAAAAAGATAAAAATGCCCTCCGCTTCAGAGAAGGTATGTTAGCTGTTCCTGAAGGCAAGGAACATGCTGATTACATCAATGAGCAAATGGAATCGCTTATCAAATAAGCTTTTTTCTCGACAATTATTTCAAAAACGCTCCTCAATGGAGCGTTTCTTTTTTATAGCCCGCTGATTACCTTTTTGCCCTATGGATCACCACCAAGCTGAAGCCCGAATTCGTAAACTGACAACCCTGCTCAATGAACATAACTATCGTTATTATGTCCAGGCTGATCCCTCTATATCTGACGCCAGCTATGATACGCTATTACGTGAACTCCAAGAATTTGAGTCACGCTTCCCGGATCTATTGCAAGCTGATTCTCCTTCGCAGCGTGTGGGCAGTTTAGCCCTGTCAGGATTTGAACCCCTCACCCACAGCATTCCCATGCTTTCTTTGGGAAATGCCATGGATGATCAGGAACTTATCGATTTTGATACGAGGATTCGCAAAGATCTTGAACTTGAGTTTGTGGAGTATGTTATAGAACCCAAATTGGACGGGCTAGGTGTCGAACTAGTCTATGTTGATGGTATCTTTACTGCCGGTTCCACTCGTGGAGATGGATTCACCGGTGAAAACATTACACAGAATTTAAAAACCCTAAAATCGCTTCCCCTGCGACTCCGTGATGAAAAGTGCCCCGTCCCGCCTTATCTGGAAGTCCGCGGTGAAGTCTTTATGGCTCATATCGATTTTGAAAGGCTTAATCAGAGTCAGTTGCTGACCGATAAAGCTCCCTTTGCCAATCCGAGAAATGCGGCTGCCGGTAGTTTGCGACAATTGGATTCCCGGATCACGGCTACCCGGAACTTACAGATCAATATTTATGCGCCCGGTTGTATTGATGATTTCGATTTTGCTTCTCATCTGGATTTTATTCAGACTCTCAAGGACTGGAGATTTCCGGTTAATGATCGCTTCCAATTGTGTCAGGGGATCAATGAAGTTATCCAATTCCATCACCAATTAGAGACTGAACGGGAGTCCCTGAGCTATGATATTGATGGCACCGTTACAAAAGTGAATTTGCTCAGATATCAGAATCTCTTGGGGATGCGCAGTCGTTCTCCTCGTTGGGCCATTGCCGGAAAATTCAAAGCCCGGCAGGAAATTACCAAAATTATAAGTATTGAAGCCAGCGTTGGTCGGACCGGAGCTATTACACCGGTGGCAAATCTGGAACCGGTTCATCTTGGTGGAGTCATGGTGGCTAGAGCCACCCTGCATAATCAGGATGAGATCGATCGAAAAGATGTTAGAAAAGATGATACTGTAGTGGTGCAACGAGCTGGTGATGTCATCCCTGAGGTTGTAAAAGTTATTTTAGAGAAACGTCCCCAAATCTCCAGGCCCTATCATATTCCTGATCGATGCCCGATTTGTGAAGGACATATTGTGCGGTTGGAAGGTGAAGCCAAACACTATTGTCAAAATATTTCCTGTCCCGCTCAGATCAAGAGACGGATCGAACATTTTGTTGCTAAACGCTGCCTGGATATTGATGGTTTTGGATCGAAGCTTGTAGCTCAATTGGTAGATACCGAGCAAATCAAAAGTATCGCTGATATTTACACATTAACCGCTGACCAACTGGCAAATCTGGAACGTATGGCAGATAAATCCGCCGAAAATGTTTTAGCTGCAATTGAAACCAGTAAATCAGTTGATCTCTGGCGTCTGATCCATGGTCTGGGTATTCACAATGTTGGTGAACATATCTCCAAGGTCCTTGCTAACAGATTTGGTTCGCTGTCGAAACTTGCTGGTATATCCACCGATGAACTTGAGGCCATTCATGAAGTGGGACCCATTGTCGCCAGAGGTGTTGTGGAGTTTTTTAAAGAAGTTGATAACCGGGATCTTATATCCAGCCTGGCCGCTTCAGGCCTGGATCCTAAAAAAGATATCACGGCTATTACCGAGGGAAAGTTTGTCGGTCTGGCCTTTGTATTCACGGGAAAACTGGAGTATTTCAATCGGGATACTGCCCGGGAAGCAGTGGAAGGGCTGGGTGGATCAACGGCCAACA
>JAUVKO010000184.1 GCA_030596225.1 Fidelibacterota bacterium | reverse complement strand
GGGTGCAGTTGGTCGTGCTGCCATGGCTATGATTGAAGAAGTTCGTCGTCAGTTCAAGACTATTCCCGAATTGTCAGCTGCGTTGGCGGTGATGAAAAAGTATGAAGAAGGTCAGGAAATGTCTCCAGAAGATAAACTGATCTTTGATGCTGCTGATGGCAAAGCTGAATATGGAAAGTGTGTTACTATTTCCACTGAGGCTGCTATCAAAGAGATGATGCTTCCCGGCTTGTTAGCCATCCTTACACCTGTGGTGGTTGGTTATGTTTTTGGTGCTGAGGCTTTGGGTGGACTATTGGCGGGAGTGACCGTAACCGGTGTACTTATGGCAATATTTCAGTCTAATGCTGGAGGTGGCTGGGATAATGCAAAAAAAATGGTTGAGAACGGTGTTGAGATCAACGGAATCAAATATGGTAAAGGTTCCGATGTACATAAAGCTGCCGTTGTTGGTGATACAGTAGGAGATCCCTTCAAGGATACTTCCGGTCCATCACTAAATATTCTGATAAAATTAATGTCGGTTGTATCGTTGGTGATCGCACCTCTGATTGCAACCATAGGTTATTAAGGAGATTCGCTCTTGAAAAAGTATGAGTGCCTTTATATTGTAAATATCAACTTTGATAGTGAGGGAACCTCCGCAGTTGTTGCCAGAGTGGAAGCGATCCTCAAAAACGTAGGCGCTGAGGTTGTGAATACACAACATTGGGGCAAACGTAAATTGGCTTATGCCATTGATAAGGAACGTTACGGAAACTATGTTTTACTTCATTTCCAGGGAGAAAACCCGAATCTTTCTGAGTTTCATCGCGAAGCTGAGATTGAGAAAGGTGTACTACACTACATGACCATTCGTCTGGATGATTTTCCGGATTTTGAGAAGTTGTCCGTACCCCAAGCTTATGAAACTGATCGACGGCGTCCTGCATATGGCAGTGGTGGTCGCAAACCGGGTCGCTATGACGACAGATCTAAGGCTGAAAGCCCGGTCGCTGGTGATTCTGATAAAGTTGAGGATGCCAAAAAAACGCCAGAAGCACCTGTAGAAGCTGATGAATCAAGTGACGCTAAGCTTGTAAAAGAAGAGCCTGCAGAGGTGGAAAAGACCGAAGCTGTGGAGCAAGCTGAAGAGGTAGCTCCTGTAACTGAGGAAGTCACAGAGTCTACGGATGAACCGGTTAAAGAAGAAGCGGATAAGTCTGCAGATGCTGAGTGATCAGCTGGATTAGAGAAAGAGAGTATTCATTATGAAAATGTTCACCTATAGAAAAAAGATTTGCAAATTCTGTGAAAACAAGAAAATGAAAATCGATTATAAAGATCCGGGCATGTTACGTCGTTTTGTCACAGAGCAGGGAAAGATCCTTCCTCGTCGGATTACCGGCACCTGTTCCCGGCATCAAAGATCTTTGGTAACAGCTATTAAGCGGGCCCGAAATATTGCTCTGCTGCCTTACACCAACGACGTTAAAAACGCCTAATAAAGAGGATCTGATCATGAAAGTAATTTTACGTGATGATGTGGAAAGTTTGGGTAAAGCCGGTGAAACCATCAATGTTAAAGATGGTTTTGCTCGCAATTATCTGATCCCTCAGAAATTGGCTTATCCGGCTACTCGCAGTTTCTCTCGAGTTTTTGAAGAAGAGAAGAAACTCAAGGACAACCGTGATGCACGTGCTACTGTTCAAGCTGAGCAATTAGCAGCCAAGCTAGGCAACCTGTCACTGGAAACTTCTGTCAAAGTGGGAGAAGAAGACAAAGTCTTTGGAGCTGTAACAGCTGCTGACATTGCAGTTCTCCTGGCAGCTAAGGGCTATGAGATAGATAAGCGTGACATTCTGCTTGAGGAACCCCTCAAAGCGCTGGGTATCTACAATGTGCCAATAAAGGTCGCTTCTGAAATTAAAGCTGAAGTCAAAATCTGGGTCATTAAAGAATAAACTGACTGCATGATGCTTTTCGGGGTGGATATGATGGTTGTTCAGACAATCTTCATATTCACCCTGTTTTTTATCCCGACAACAGGTTGTCGGGATAAACAGACAAAAGCAGGGATTCCCAACTAGGAGAAGAAGTGGAAAATCAAGCACCTGGATTCAAATCATCATGAAACAAAGACCACTTCATATCTTCAGCCGTCGTGAGGCATATTTATTAATAGCTGCCAGTATGTTTTTAGGCCTGTTTGTCAGCCTGAGCCTGCAAGGCATGTTAGCAGGAATGGTAAATACTGCACTATTGGATAGACTTATCGTTCTAATCGGTGAGCTTGTGATCCTAGTGCCGCCTCTTCTCATTTTAAGACAGCGTCAAGTGAAGATTAGACAGGTGATTCCCTTGAAACCAATATCTCAAGTGACCTTTGTCATGGCCGTGGTCATGGTGATCGGGGTAATTGGCCTTGTCTCTATTTTTGAGATTCTAGTACTGCCCTTTTTCCCCATACCGGAGTTTCTTGAACAATTAGAGGCGGATCTATCCAACGGTATTCTTATAGATACCTTGATCTTGATTATTGCCGGAAGTCTTGCAGCACCCCTGGTTGAAGAGTTTCTTTTTCGAGGAATTCTGCAGCACAGTCTATTTTATCGTTTTGGATCCCTGTTGCCTGCCATGGCCGTTCCCACTGTGATCTTTACCCTGTTTCATGTAGCATACCTTTTTTATCTACCGGCTTTGATAGAGTTGGTAGCTTTGGCACTACTTCTAGCATGGCTCATGGCCAAGACAGGGAATCTCTTGATCCCAATATTGGTTCATGGACTCTTTAATCTTTCTTCATTTGTTGGCTTATTTGTTACCAATCTGGAGGAAAACTCATCATTGAGTGATCTAGGTTGGCCGTGGATCGTTTTAGCTATTCTCTTTTCTGGAGTTGGCTGGTTTTACTTTAAAAGCATGCGAGTTGTCGTATTCGATGAAGTATATCTGATTCCCCCTCTAAACAAAAAAGTGCTTTAAGATGCTGGATTTGAGTAAAGTATTGAGTATTGGTCTAGGTGGATTTCTCGGGGCCGTGAGTCGTTACTGGCTCAGTGGTTTAGCCCAAAAGCTCAGTGATCGATTCCCTTTTGGTACTTTGTCAGTCAATCTCCTGGGTAGTTTTATTCTGGGTTTGTTGGCAACTCTCTTTTTAGAAAAAGTGATTGTTAGCCAGGAGCTAAGATTGTTTGTTCTCGTTGGCCTTCTGGGGGCTTTCACCACGTATTCAACCTTTTCTTTGGAAACATTAAATCTCCTCCGTAACGGAGAGTGGCTGTTTGCCGGGATAAATATTCTTAGTAATGTTTTCGGGACACTTATTGCTGTGTGGGCAGGGGTTAGCATCGCTAAATTATGGTGATCAAACCAGGAGTGTGTATGCAGGAAGATTACTTGGGGCAAAAACTCTGTATTTTTATTGGTGAGAACGATAAATATAAAGGTCGCATTCTTTATGAGCTATTGCTGGAGGAAGCCCTGGGCAGTGGTCTCTCCGGAGGCACGGTAATCCGCGGGCGTGAAGGCTTTGGGGCCCACGGGAAAATTCATTCAACGAAAATTCTCCGCCTGGCAGACAATTTACCCCTGGTACTGGAGTTTGTGGGTCGCGTGGAGAAGATCACAAGCTTTGTTGATCGTATTCAGCCCATGCTCAAGGAAGGGTTATTGACGCGAACAGATGTACGCATTACAAAACTCAGAACAGAGACGTAAAACCGGATGTGTTTGATATCACAGTCTTAGCTTGTAGATGACGGGTGTCATGCATAACATAAATTGACACCCTACTTTTGAGCGATTAACGGGGATAATGAATTTAAGGAGTAAGACATGAAAAACATTATAAGCATTTTAATATCTATGATTGTAGTGGGAAGTGTGCTGGCCGCCCCCCCATCGACATCATATTCAACTTCTCGTGGATCAGGCACCATCATGATCTCCGGGTCTGGAACATACACAACAGAGCTTGATCAAGAGTTTAAAAGTTCAGAATGGAATTTGGCTGTTGACGGAGCGTTGTTTCTTTTTCCTCAATTGGCTGCAGGTCTTGAATTTGGATACCGAAAGGAATATGAGGAACAACCACCAGAATCTTCGATAGCAGGAGATGTTGAAAATATTGGCAAGTTATTAGGTCCCAGGGTCTATATTTTTCTTGGTGGAAGAAACAGTGAGCTGACCCCTTTCGTTAAGGGTGGAGCCAACTATCTCATTCGTAAAAGATTGATCGATGATGAAGAAGTCTGGTCCAATCAAAACGAATTAGGCCTGACAGCCAGTGCCGGCGTTTTGCTTAATCTGGCTAAGAATGTGGGACTGTCAGTCGAGACTGAATATAATTTTGAAAAAGGGACTGCAGTTAAAGATATTGATACAAAACAGTTACTGATAAAATTTGGCATTCGTTCCTTTCTTGGTAAATAGTATTTAAACTATTTTGTTTCTATGATTTATCTGTGGCTGTTGATCACCTAACGTGATGAACAGCCTATAAGCACAGGGCTATTATGATTTTAGGTTTTAATGATCTACACCGATTGATCCAGGGTTCCACACCTAAGCGGGTTGCCCTTGTAGCGGCTGAAGATCCGATACTTATTGAAGCAGCCGGAAGAGCTCAAAACGAAGGGCTGGCTCAATTTGTTTTGGTGGGGGACCAGCGTAAAATTCAAGCATTGACTCCAGATACCGGCACCCAATTCGAAATTATTGATTCTCAA
>JAUVKO010000237.1 GCA_030596225.1 Fidelibacterota bacterium | reverse complement strand
GGATTGACAATAATGGCAAAACAAGAAACATCATAGTTGACAGTGAAGTAATTTTTGAAAATCGGTTCAAACCGGAAATGATAGACGGAATAGAAATTTTGGAAGGTAAAGGGTACAAAGTTTCATTGGATGATAATGACAAGCTTATCAGGGAAAAAGATGAACTGTTACTGATACCTTATTATGCCTGCGCTCATCGCGGAAACGGCGAGATGATAGTTTGGTTGCCTTATGTTGATTCTGCTGCTAATCCGGCGCTCCCTCCAACGATTGCTTCTGAAGCTAAAGTATCGGCTTCTTTTGTTCATGACAATTTATTGGCCATTAATGATCAAGTAATCCCTAATAATTCCAATGATCACAGTATTTCACGGCTTACTTTCTGGAATCATAAAGGCACAGAAGAATGGGTGCAATATGATTTTAAAGAAAAAACTCCTGTTGCATCACTCCATGTTTACTGGTTCGATGACGGGCCAAACGGAGGGTGTCGTATCCCCAAATCATGGAAAGCCCTTTACTTTGATGAAGGAAAATGGAAAGAGTTAGAGAAACATGGTGAATATCCTGTATCTAAAGATAGGTTTAACACTATTGAAATTGCACCGGTTGAAACTTCTTCGATAAGATTGGTTATTGATTTGCAGGATGGCTACTCAGTTGGGATACTGGAATGGAAAGTTGAATAAGGAAATTACTCGTGTTATTATGTAGAAATTTTTTCATTATCATCTTATTCATAACAAATTTGGGCTATGCCCAGATATGGCAACAGAATGATGTTATTTTCAATCCCAGTGGTATTCCTTCGCTTCCCTTTTCCCAGCCTCGATTCGCTGATCTGGACAATGATGGCGACCAGGATTTGATCCTGGGGAGTATCAGCAGTTCACCTCAATACTTCGAGAATACCGGTTCAGCTACCATACCCTATTTTCAAGCAGGTAATGACCTGTTTGCCCCGATTCAAGAGCTGGATTGCGAAATTGGGGTCTGTACTGACCTGGATCATGATGGAGATCTGGATTTTATCTCCGGCGGATACACCGGACTCCATCTCTATGACAACATTGGTGATGCTGTAAATGGGGAATTTGTCCGAATTGATGGTTTTTTTACTAATCTCAGTGTTGGCTCCAACCCGGTACCTCATTTTGCTGATCTGGACAATGACGGCGATTATGATCTGGTGGTTGGCTATAGCGAGAGCGGTGAAGTCCGCTATTATCACAATCTAGGTACTCCGGAATCTGCCATTTTTTCAGATGATGAATCTGAAACCTGGTTCGATGTAGGACTTTATGCCTATCCCTGGTTTTCAGATCTGGACAGCGATGGTGATATTGATCTGCTTATCGGGAGAGATGGTTATGGTTTTCATTATTATCGCAATGATGGTGATGCATCAAACTGGAATTGGAGTAATGCCAGCTCACAATTTACCGGACTGGGTCAATCCACCTATTGGAACTCCCCCTGCCTGGTTGATCTCACTGGAGACGGAAAACCAGATTTGGTTCATGGATCAGTCTCAGGACCTCTGAATTATTATGTAAATACAGGTACCAATAGCTCAGCTAGCTGGACAGCTGTTAGCTCATTATTTGGTGGTGTTCTGGATGTTGGTGGTGCCAGCAATCCCGTTTTTATTGATTTTGATACTGATGGTGATCTGGATCTTATCAGCGGCAGTCAAATGGGTGACATTAAATACTACGAAAATACGGGAAACATGTACGGACCGGCCTGGACGGCCAATCATGGCATCTTCAGCAGCATTGATCATTCCATTTACTCCTCTGCTGCTGTAGGGGATCTGAATAGTGATGGTCTCCTGGATCTGGTTGTGGGAGACCTTAGCGGTAATATATTTTATCATCACAACACGGGAGATGGATTCATTTATGAGTCTGGAATGTTCTCAGGAATCAATGTGGGCGGTTGGTCCAGCCCGCGTTTGCATGACATGGATTATGATCAGGATCTTGATCTGTTTATTGGGCAGGAAAATGGTCAGATAGCGTATTTTGAAAATACCGGTACAGCAGATAATGCTCAATGGACCGAGGATGTCACCCTATTTGACGGTTTGGATATAGGCCGTAACGCGGTACTTAGCTTTGGTGATATGAATCAGGATCACAAGCTGGATATGATCACCGGTAATCTGTCTCACGAAATCCAATTCTTCAGTTACGAAAACGGCAGTTGGGTGGAACACCCGGATATGACTGCCGGACTAACTGCCGGACAGAATGCTACACCTGCTCTGGTGGATCTGAACGGAGATGGTGATCTGGATCTGGCTATAGGTAATTATGATGGAACCTTCAATTATTATGAAAATCTCACTATTGTTAGCATTGAAGAACCTCAAAATCAACCACAGAGCGTTAAAATTTATCCGGCCTACCCTAATCCATTTAATCCGACAACTACAATCAGTTACGATTTATGGGAAAACGCAGATGTGTCTATCATCATATATGATGTAAAGGGTCGCATTGTCAGGAATCTATTGGAAACCAATCAATCTGCAGGTCATTATGAAATGAGATGGGACGGTATATCTAATACCCACATGCAACTGAATACCGGTGTGTATTTCGCACGATTAAATGCTGGAGATTATGTGAAAACCATAAAAATGGTATACCTTAAATAAAAATTTATCCCCCGCACTTTGCGGGGTATCCATCGCTTGCCAGGCCGTAGCCCTAAGGCGTAGGCTGGTAGCCTTTTAACTATCGTAGCTTTGGCGTAGATAGTTGGCGTAGATGGACGATCAAGCTGATATTCTTACAATAACCTGTTTCAATCGGTGCTTGTTTACCGAATGCGGTTTGTTCCGCATCGACCTTTGAATAATTTTTAATCGCTTATGAAAACCCAATCTTTCCTATCTTATTTGATAGTGATATCTCATGCTCTAAAATACAATACTTCTTCAGATCACACTGCTTAAGTATGCGATACTTCTGGGATCTTGAAGCCGCTTCTGTGGCAGCATTCTGAACAATGATCTTGATCTGCCCACCGGAGAGGTCATAGCTTGCTGCCAAGCTCTCAATATCGATATCAGATGCGCGAGGGATACTTAGAGGGAGGTGCAGTTCCCATAGCCTTTTCCGTTCTATTTGAGCAGGCATTGGAAGCTCTAACTTGAGGTGGAATCGTCGACTGAATGCTGAATCAATATTTTCCTGCATATTTGTGGTGGCTATCATAACGCCACGTAAGCGTTCGAACCCTTCTAAGAAAATATTTTGCATGCCATTTCGCATCTGATCCACACTATTACGGGTTTCACTGATACGGGTTGCCAGGAACTGGTCTGCTTCATTGAGTAATAGAATCGGTGGATTCTCAATTCGCCTGACAATGCGCTCAAAAATTGTGAACAGTCGCTGAATATTCTTTTCGCTTTCACCAACCCACTTGGATTGCAATCGGGAGATATCAGTAATGAGCAGCTTCTTTCCCAAATGCTTAGCGATAGCTCCCGATGCAAATGTTTTCCCCGTGCCTGACGGACCTTGGAGCAACATGAGCAATCCAGGTTCTGTTTTCTTTTTAATT
>JAUVKO010000219.1 GCA_030596225.1 Fidelibacterota bacterium | reverse complement strand
CGATTGGACCGGGACTCTTTGATCCGATCCAGAGCAGACTGTCAGAATCAATATAGATAGCATTAACATCAAGATTGTTAGTCTGCAGCCCTTGAATATCATAAGCAAAGGTCTCATCAGTTTTATCAAATACCAACACACCTCCATTACTGGCGATAAGCACATCATTCTCCAGAGGTATAAGAGCACGAATCTCTGTCAGAGTCGGCAAATTTTCCCAGTTTCCCACTTGTGCATAACTAGTTATGGCAACAATCAAAAGGGATGCAAACTTAATGATATTTAACATCGATATTTTACCTTATTAACCCTGAATAGCTATTCTTGTAGTAGCTGAATTGGTCATGATCATGGCTCTTTATACCTCGCTGACAATCACACGTTCCCCAATATTATGGCTGCAAGCTTGGACGCTTTTCAGGTGGAACCCCCAGGGCTCCTATGAGCATTCCATTCTCTCCACCATTTAAACAGGGTGATTGAGGATTCAGGTAATACTTATCGTCAAAATGAGGGTCTGCATATAGATTGAGATCTTCAAAATTATCTGAATGATCTGAATGATCTTCTTCGCTCACCGGAAAAAAACAGTTCCAGCGTGACAATTTCTGATCCTTCAGGATGTCAATTTCAAAATCTCCGGAATGAAAGAAGATATTGTGATCCAACTGACCCAGGGTCCGTTGCCTTAAGTTCAATCCCATGGCATTGCGGGCAAAAGTATTGTTGGAGATATCGATCTCTCCTGAATTGCTATCAGACCAGAGAATACCACCGGTTTGGTGGATCACATTCTGTCTCAAATGCAGCGATTGAAGATGAGGTCCGGTTACTCTGATGCAATAATCATCGATCTCATAAAAATGATTCGATAGAATTTCGGCATTAGCATAATTCCCAATTTGCAAACCACCTCGTGATTTGTACACTTTTGAGAATGACATCGATAGTGAAACCGAAGCTTTATCATTTACTGCAAGTTCATTCTTTTTGAAAATACTCTGTACAATCTTAGCCCGACTTCCTTCAGCCAGCTCTATCCCCGTAGCATTCGAGGAGAAATTCGATTCTTTCACAAACAAAAAACCATTCATCAGCTTTAATGCAAATCCTTTACTCGAATCAAAGACACTGGATTCTATCCGAGCAGAAACCTGATTGAGTAAAGCACCATTCCCATTTCCATTTAATTCAGCTTTTTCCAAAATGAAATCTTCTGCAGATAAGATTTCAAAGGCATTCCCCATATTAGAAATCCAACGATCACGTTTACTGTAAATAAAGCCCATATCAGACGAATAGCTTCCGGATTTATTATACTCCCAAATATTATCATTGGCATTAAGTCTGGCAATGGACCGAAAATCTGTCCCCATGGTATTAGAAACTATTTTGTTCGAATCCAAGCGGACATTCTGGACATTATGAATAACCATACCATTTTGATTTTCGTTGATCAGATTGACAGATGAGGATAATTGACTTCCATCAACAAATACAGCGGCAGCATTACCGTTTGATGTGAGTAAATTGTTCCTGAACAGAACATCATCAAAGTGTCTAACCTGAATTCCTTCCTTATTATTTGCAACACTGACATGCTTGATCGTCACAGAGTTCAGAGAGTCGACACTGAGAGCCACCGTTTGATTAGCTTGAAAAGTGGAGTGATGAATCAATAGTTCATTGCCTCCACTGATATTAAAACCGTCACCACCATTATGTCCTACTTTGAGACCTGCCAGCTTACTTCTACTGGAAGACTGAAGGCTAGCTCCATTTTCCCCGTTACCCGTAAATTCAGAGTTAACAATGCGCAGTGTATCCACTTCTTTGATCACCATTCCATGGACCAAATTGCCTATGGCCAGATAATTCAGCAAACCACTGATAGTGGATTTGTGGATCGTTAATCCATTTTGTCCGTTTTCTCTGGATTCAACATGATTAAGAAGTACATAATCACAATTACTGAGTTTGATCCCATCTTGAAATGAGTCTATGACCTTAACCGAATCCAGCCAGACCTCAGCAACCATGTTAAGCTCCACTGCTGTACCCATGGTATTGCTCAGAATAACATTATGGGCTTCCAGCAATTCCCCGCTCGTAGCATGAATAGCGGTCTTGCCTGCAAGATCAAACTGGCTGTCAAATATTTTTACCTGGCCCCCAGCTAATTGGATTGCTCCATCACCAAGATTGGTGAAACGCACATTTCTCAACTCAAGATAGCCTGATGAATCAACCTGAATTGTCCAGATACCAGTATCATTGAAATCGCAATTTTCCAGAATGAGCCTGCCGGAATTCACTCTGATCAAAGCTGTATCTCCATCAACGCCGCGAAAGTTAAAATCCAGTATATGGACCTTGGCTTCTTCGCTCACCTTGATACAGCCTTGCTCCATTCCAGTCCACATAGGTCTATCATCATGTTGACCCTGGATACGAATATTCTTTTCGAAGTTACGAAATGAAGCTTGCTCGCTTCCGGTGAATCTTATGACATCGGGTAAAATCTTTAAGGTATCAAGTGCATCCAGACTTGACAAACTCAATGGATAATTCACCAGATTTTTAATTCGCAATCCGTCGCTGCATGAAATCAGGATAGTACTCAGCAAAAGAATTACCCAAGTATTGATCAGTGTCAACCTGTTATTCGTTGTGTCGCGATATTCTTTCATACAGTTACTGGGAGTCTAATGTCAGCATTAAAGAAAATGATCCTGACATTGTTTAGCGGGAATGTATAGGAGTCGAACCTATCCACCGGCTCTCCACCGGCATGACAGCTTTGAAGGCTGCAGTGGCCACCGGACCACATACATTCCCATGTTAATTGATGGCTACCGGGAACGACGGGATACCCAAAGCAGCTTCAAGCATATCAGCAACACTTGCTGCATCAGTTCTGGTGGCATACTCCCCCACCATAATTATAAATAAGGTTTTTCCATTGCTCATCCGCTCCATAATAGAAGTGGAATAACCAATTGATTCTATTTGATCAGCCAAACGCCGGGCATTATCAAAATTGCCAAAGGCACCCGCTTGTAAGACATATTCACCTGCGGGTTTGGAAGCAGAGCTTTCAAGTTCTGCCCCCAAGCCTCTTAACGGAGCTGAGGATAGTTCCGGTTGAATAGCTTGTGTAGTGCGTCCGGGTAAGCGAGTTATGTCCAACTCTTCAGGGATATCAAAGGCTTTGTCGGGGAAGCGTTTAACAATATCAGCCAGATCAGCATAAACACTATCCATTTGGCGTGAGGCAATCCCAGCCCGGAGGCTCATATTTACGGCATCAACAATATCAGGATAATCAGAGTAAGATCGAATCAGACGGGAAAAAGACTGACGACTCTGTACATATAGACCCTGAGCATAGTAGTATTCGCCCAGGTGCATGAGAGATCCTGCCATATACCGACTATTTGAATGATTGCGAATGATATCTTTATAGAGACCTGCAGCTATTAAGGCATCTGTTTGAATGAGAGCTCGCGCATAGCGTACTCCCGGGTGTCCCGGGTGGGCAAAGCTTAAATCCGAGAGCACAATTTTGGCACTATCCAGCTCCCCTTCCCGGATAAGCGTCAATAGACCATCAACATCCTGACTGAAGGAGGTGACGGGACTTCCAATGACACAAGCCACCAGAAGAACTATAATTTTATTCAGGCGTGTGTTACCCATCCGCATTTATCACAGATATAGCTAGGTTCTTCTTTCACATGGCTACAATTCGGGCAAGTAAGTATTCGCTTCTTGCGATCCGATACGATGAAATCATCGATAGCTAATTTGAGGGCGTCTTTGTGTCCCAATTTTTCAAGTATATGGAGATGCCCAAGGATAAAACTCAGATTATTATAATCTGGATCTTTCACCTCTTCCAAGAGGGTCA
>JAUVKO010000244.1 GCA_030596225.1 Fidelibacterota bacterium | reverse complement strand
TAGCCTGGTTATGCGGTTTGAAACATATTCGCGAAACCATTCCCTTTCCAAGGACCATTACACGGTTGAATCCATGATCCTTGCTAAAAATGCCATTAGAATTGCCATTATCGGTGCACGCAATGCCAGCACTGAAGGTTTGGAGTTTGCCTATGAAGTTGGCAAGCTTCTGGAACAACGTCGCGTTATAGTGTACACCGGTGGTGCCGGTGGCATCATGGAAGCCGCTTGCAAGGGTGTTCTGGCAGGCGGGGGTGTCACAGTTGGCATCCTAAAAGGGAATGATCTCTCAGATACAAATGATTATGTGAATATTCCCATAATGACAGGTATGGGTGATCTTCGGAATGGTATCATTATTCGCTCAGTGCAGGGAACAATTGCCATAGAAGGGGCTTACGGCACCTTATCTGAAATTGCGTATACACTCAGTGATAAAAAACCGATGATTGGTTTTCAGTCGTGGGATATACCAGGATTACAGCAGGTATTTTCACCGGAAGAAGCAGTAGAGACCATTCTGGATTTGATCATGGTCAGAGCCTGATGAATTTCAGCTTGAAAGTAGCCATTGCTCAATTGAACCCGGTAGTTGGTGCTTTGAGAAATAATACTAAGCGTGCTCTGCAAGTCATGCAGGATATGGATAGTGCCGGTGCTGATATGCTGGTATTCCCGGAAATGTTCATTCCTGGGTATCCACCTCAGGACCTTATCCTGGAAGATCATTTTGTGGCAGAGAACATGAAGATGGTGCACCAACTGGCTAAAGCAAGTGGTGAAATGCTCACTCTGGTAGGCGCTATCCATTTTGATGGAAAAGACACCTACAATGCTGTAGCTGTTCTCCAGCATGGTAAATTGATTCAATGGGTTCACAAATCACTTTTACCAACCTATGATGTGTTTGACGAATGGCGATATTTTAAACCTGGCAGAGATAATCAACCTGTAGAAGTGGATTTCCGCAGTGGACAAACGCTTCGTTTAGGCATCCATATATGTGAAGACCTATGGGATGAGGATATTGACTATAAAATTTGTGATATTCTCGGAGATTCCGGTGTAGATCTGTTTGTGAATCTTTCTGCCTCACCCTTCGTTACAAATAAGTATATCGAGCGTAGTAAGCTGATTATCAATAAGATAAAAGAATATGCTAAACCATTTATTTATGTGAATCTTGTCGGTGGACAGGATCAGTTGGTTTTTGATGGAATGTCTATGGTTGCAGATGCGAATGCTAACTGGATACACATTTGCCCGCAATTCAAAGAATGTGTTTCTCCGATTGATCTATCCATAGGTACTGATAGAGGAAAGTTGACAACCCTGCCAATAATATCCAAAGAACAGCAGATATTCAATGGGCTGGTACTTGGAGTACACGACTATTTCCGTAAAACAGGCCATTCTAAGGCAGTTCTGGGTTTATCAGGTGGAATTGACTCTGCCTTAACAGCCGCAATCGCCGTTGAAGCTCTCGGTCCTGAAAACATACTGGGTATCGCAATGCCTTCTAAATATTCTTCTGATCACAGCGTTAATGACGCTAAAGCATTAGCTGATAATCTCGGAATTGATTACATAAGTGTACCTATTTCTACAATATTTGATGGGTTTCAGAAAACATTTATTGATACAACTAGTCTTGCACTGGAAGGTTTACCTGAAGAAAATCTCCAAGCAAGAATCCGTGGTAACATTCTTATGAGTTTTTCAAATAGAGATGGTAGCCTGTTGCTCACTACCGGTAATAAAACCGAGATAGCACTGGGATACTGCACACTATACGGTGATATGTCAGGAGGACTAGCAGTTATCAGTGATATTGGTAAACGAACAGTTTACGCTCTTGCTCATTATTATAACGATCAAAAAGGTCGAGAACTGATTCCCCAAAATACCATAACTAAAGTTCCCAGTGCAGAATTGCGCGAGGATCAGGTTGATCCATTTGACTATGAAGTCGTTGCCCCGCTTGTGAATTCAATTATTGAGCAACACTCTGATATTGAGACACTCATTGCCAAAGGTTGGGATCGTGACCTTATAGAAGAGTTGCTCCAGAAAGTGCGTATAAATGAGTATAAACGGCAACAAATGCCACCTGGAATCCGCGTTTCATCGAAAGCTTTTGGGATTGGTCGACGTATGCCAATCATAAACCATTATCGTCAAAAACAATAATTCAAACTAAATAAACTGTCATAGTCAGCCATAATAGCCGTCATGATTGTATATGTAGGCCATTATGGCACACATATCATATTGGCACAGCTCTTGTCATAATAGAGACGCTATGCAAAAAACTACAGTAAATATGAAATTAATAAATGAGGTAGAAAATGGGTAAAGTTATAGGTATCGATCTTGGTACAACAAATTCTTGCGTATCAGTGATCGAAGGTAAAGAATCTGTTGTGATCACGAATGCTGAAGGGGGTAGGACGACACCTTCAGTTGTGGCATTCACAAAAGAGGGGAATCGACTGGTAGGACAGCCGGCAAAGCGTCAGGCAATCACAAATCCTACAAATACAATCTATTCGGTAAAAAGATTCATGGGGCGGAAGTTTAATGAGGTTGGTCGTGAGATCGAGGAAGTTCCCTATAAGATCGTGAGTGGTCCCGGTGGCCGTAGCCAGGTCCAAATCGGAGGTGATTCCTATTCACCACCTGAGATATCAGCCATGATCCTGCAGAAGATGAAACAAACTGCAGAGGAATATCTTGGTGAAAAAGTAGAGGACGCTGTGGTAACGGTACCGGCCTACTTTAATGATAGTCAACGACAAGCAACAAAAGACGCCGGCAAAATTGCCGGTTTGAATGTCAAACGCATCATTAATGAGCCCACGGCCGCCGCTTTAGCGTATGGTCTCGATAAAAAAGAAGATGAAACCATTGCGGTCTTTGATCTTGGTGGTGGTACTTTTGATATCTCTGTACTGGAATTAGGAGACGGTGTTTTTGAAGTTAAATCCACGAATGGTGATACACACCTTGGTGGTGATGATTGGGATCAAGCCATTATTGAATGGATGGTCAGCGAATTCAAAAAATCTGAAGGAATTGACCTCTCCAAAGATGCCATGGGAATGCAGCGGCTCAAAGAAGCAGCTGAGAAAGCCAAAGTTGAACTTTCCAGTACCAGCTCAACAGAGATCAATCTTCCATATATCACTGCTGACCAGACAGGTCCCAAGCACCTGGTGCTATCCCTGTCCCGAGCAAAGTTTGAGAGCCTCACAGATGATCTTTTTAAAAGACTCCGTCAGCCTTGTTTGAATGCTATTAAGGATGCTGGTCTTTCAGCCAGTGAAATCAATGAAGTTATCCTTGTTGGTGGATCTACTCGTATCCCCAAAGTACAGGAGATCGTCAAAGAACTCTTTGGAAAAGATCCAAACAGGGGTGTCAACCCTGATGAAGTCGTGGCTATGGGCGCTGCCATCCAGGGTGGTGTGCTGTCAGGATCTGTTTC
>JAUVKO010000004.1:22500-23589 GCA_030596225.1 Fidelibacterota bacterium | reverse complement strand
TCACGCCATGGAAGTTGGTAGTGCCGTAAGCCAGTGGCCTAACCCCTCGGGGAAGGAGCTGTCAATGGTAAGACTGATGACTAGGGCGAAGTCGTAACAAGGTAGCCGTACTGGAAAGTGCGGCTGGATCACCTCCTTTCTAAGGAGATAGCGGAGTGAAAACTCCAGCTAGGTTGAACATATTACCTAACCTGCATACCCTTTTTCTTTTAACAACTTTAAAAGTTGTTAAAAGAACCCCGGTGTATCCGCCAGCTGGCGGAGTAGCCAGGGTTATATAAATTATTGTTGAATCATGACAATTGAATGGTTCGCAAATGTTTTTTGCATATCCTTTGTTGGATGGGCCTGATTTACAGGCACCGACATATGGGCCTATAGCTCAGGTGGTTAGAGCGCACGCCTGATAAGCGTGAGGTCGATAGTTCGAGTCTATCTAGGCCCACTAAATAATAACAACAAAGGGGCTTTAGCTCAGTTGGGAGAGCGCCTGGTTTGCAACCAGGAGGTCATCGGTTCGATCCCGTTAAGCTCCACATTGATGATTTTTCGGAATCATTGAGATCTTTGACAAGTTGGGAAAAAGTAATAAAATACTTAATGTATTTATACATGAGTAGCCGCAATTATGCGCATTAGATATTAGAATATACAAAAATAAGATCAATTATTTGATCAAGCTACTAAGGGCGTACGGTGGATGCCTAGGCACAAGAAGGCGATGAAGGACGTGGTAAGCTGCGATAAGCCTCGGAGAGAAGCAAACTTTCTATGATCCGGGGATTTCCGAATGGGGAAACCCAGTACAGGTCATGCTGTACTACTACCTCTTGAATATATAGAGAGGTGTGAGCCAACGAAGGGAATTGAAACATCTTAGTACCTTCAGGAAAAGAAATCAATTGAGATTTCCAAAGTAGCGGCGAGCGAAATGGAAATAGCCTAAACTTGAACTGTGTCAAACCTGCAAGTGTTGCAGTTCAAGGGTTGCGGGATAATTCTGGATAGGTTTGCAGACCTGTCGGGAAGTCAAAAATCCAATTGTTAATTGAAGGACCTGGAAAGGTTCGCCATAGAGGGTGATAGCCC
>JAUVKO010000004.1:0-20000 GCA_030596225.1 Fidelibacterota bacterium | reverse complement strand
ATTATGAGTTTGATAGGCCACAGGTGTAAGCATGGTAACATGTTCAGCCGAGTGGTACTAATTTACCGTGAGGCTTGATCAATATTATTCTAACTCTAGTACGCATCGCGAACTACTCAGCTTTTTCCCATACTTTGTCAATTTTGACAAAATCGTAAAATAAACTTTGCGCCTCTGCGAACTCTGCGAACTCTGCGAGAGGGGGCTTTTACGAAATGTTAATGATCAGATTTTTGATTTTTCGACGACTTTAGCACAGGGGAAACACCCGATCCCATTCCGACCTCGGAAGTTAAGGCCTGTAGCGCCGATGATAGTGCCTTCTTTGAGGGTGTGAAAGTAGGACGTTGTCGAGAAACCTTAAAGAGCCCCGTTATGGGGCTCTTTGTTTTTTTGGAAAGATGCTGTCCTAACCCTCCGATTTTAGTCTTGTGATAAGCTAATTACTGCAATGTGATGAAAAACACAGACTCTAAAAAGGGTTACGCTTGTGTTGTTTATACCGCAATCACAGGCTAAATTCCAGCTAAATAGGAAGATGATATGGCGCACGTGGAGTTGATCTATGTGTATTATATTTTATTCCATCGCAGGAGGAAACATGAAAAAGATTATTTATTTAATACTTGCCCTGTCCATAGGGAGCATGCTCCAAGGGCAAACTATAACAGTTACTGCTCCCCTTGATCTGGCTGAGTGGGATTTTATTTATATCATAGACGCTCAAAAAAGTTTTGGCCCCGGAAATTCAACACTATTTAATTACAGAATTGATCCAGGTGAAAATAGTGTACAGAATCTTAAATTTAAGATATCTCTGAAAGCTTATGCCCCTGCCTTAGAACTGGATGATCCTACCCTTTTTGATGTGGAGTTTTCACTTGATCTAGTCGCTCCCCTTACTATCTCTAACACCAATCTGCATGAGAACGTAGTTGACGAAGGTATAGCTGATGAACTCGGCAATATAGTTGAATTTGCCCAATTTCACTATGAAGGTATCAGTGGAGCAAAAAGCAGTGACTTGCTGCTTAAAATGATAGATGGAGAACTACCTGAAGGTACATATACATTTGACCTGAATATCGAAGCTCCTTCTGGCTACTCTGTCGAGTATGTAGGTTTCAATCCCAATAAAGTTATCACCATTGTGAAGCCGGAAAGCTTTACTATCGTTTCCCCTCGTGATGAGGAACAAATTGGTGGAACCAATCCATTTTTCCAATGGACCTCCCAGGGATGTGATGACTACTATCTTAGAATATGTGAATACAATCCACTTCTACACAGTTCATTTGATGATGCCATCAATAGTGAGTCTTCATTGCCTTATCCGGATAACCAGGATTTTTACTCGCTCGGTAGTGCAAGCACTTTTCAATATAGTGACCAGGTTGGACGATCTTTGGAGATTGGGAAAACATACGTGTGGCAGGTTAAAAAAATATGTCATTCCAATAGCGCCGATAAAGAGATGTATAGCATAGTCAGTAGCTTTTCTATTCTGGACAGTGGTGGACAAACTGAAACTCCCTGTCAGCAGCAATTGCGTAATGTTTTGGGAGATAGCCAGTACAACATCCTCTTTGGTGCAAATGGCCCCTTGGAAGGCTACGGGGTCTGTGCTGAAATTACCCTGGATGGTGCAACTGTAAGTCCAACAATCTTTGCTGCGCTTCTGGTGCAACTTATGAATGGGGTCTATGAAATCGAAAGCATTACGACTCAATAGAGGTTAAGTATGAAATATATTTTTAAGTTAATTATTATTTTAAGCCTGCTGTCAATAGCATCCATGAGTGTAGTTGCGCAAGAACCAATTGGGGTTATTGCGAAGTCTAAAGGTGCAACATTCCATAAGAAATTTAATGCAGATGACTATGATTCTAAGGCTGTCATGGGTACACAACTTAAAAACCATGATTGGATCAAGACCCGAGAAGATGGTTTTGTAGCGATCTTCTTTTTGGATGACAAAAGTCAGCTTAAGATCAAGGGTAATTCTGAGATGGAGATCCTGGCTGCAGTTGAACGCGGTAAAATATCAAAAACGATTTCTCTGGATTATGGAACAGTTAAAGCAACTGTGTCCAAGCAAAAAGGTGAATTTCGTATTGCGACACCAACTTCGGTGGCTTCCGTGAAAGGAACTGAATGGTGGGTTCAGAGTAATGAGGATGGTGATACTTTTACTGTTCTTGAAGGTATCGTCGAGGTGGAAAATCTGATTAGTGGTCTTGTGCAGAACGTTGGAGTAGATGAAACTGCTACCTCAAATCCGGATGGGTCAGTAACTGTTGAAGAAACAGTGACAGGTGATGTGCCTGATGATCCTGAAAGTGATGATGATCCTGAAGAAGAAACCAGCACTATCCATGAATTACGCATCAAGATGGTCAATGAAGAGACTCAAGCAGAAAAATTTATTATAATCGAATACGCTGAATAAAATCTGATCAGTGGCACTTAAATGTTGAAAAAATTCCTAACAATATTGCTGTTTGGGATAGGATTGAGCGCATATGCTTCCCTGCAGCTTGGCGAGATTATCCATATTCCCCCTCGGGAGGCTATTGAGGGGAATAGTCTGGATTTAGAGGCTATCTATACCGGTGAGTTAGACGAAATATTAGATGCAAAGATACTCTATCGGCTTGCCGGTCAAGTAGGTTTCCTGGAGGAAATGATGGGGGTTGGGGAGTTCAAGCTTACCGGAATCCTTCCCGGTGAGGTTGTCGGAGCTCCCGGACTTGAATATGTCATAGTAGTTAGTCTGAAAAATGGTGGATTGGTTTCCTTTCCGGCAAATTCAGATCCGCTGTCAAATCCCCAATACGTAGCTGTTGCTGCACCCGAACTTGAAGATGCACCACTAAATATAGGTGAGAACTTCGGTGAACTGGTCATTTTGACTCCTGATCCGGGTACTGTTATTCCCTATGGGGAGCCAATGATCGTTGCGGTTTCACTATTCAACCTTGAAAATGTCGATGTTAATTCAGTTCGTGTATTTTTTAATAATGTAGATGTTACCGCTTACTCTCTGGTGACCACAGATCTTATCACGTATAAACCTAATTTGCTCAGTGCCGGGAAGCATAACATATTTATTGAAGTCTCAAATATCTATGGAGTACGCCTCTCATCAACCTCCTGGAGTTTTGATGTTCGTAGTGCAGCACAGAAGATTTTTGAGATGGACATAAATGGGAATTTAAATATAAATCATCGCCAGGATTTGATCAATATAGTTGGTACACAAATTGACACACTGGCAGGTGATTCGACTGTCACTACCTCTACGTATACACCAAACTTTCAGGCTGTTAATCGAGCCGATTTTTCAACTAACATCAACTTTGACTGGGCCAAGGTCAAATTGTATGCAAATATTACCAGCAAAGAGAGTGAAACCCTCCAGGCTCAGAACCGTTATGGACTTAAAGTTAGAACCTCCTGGCTAAAATATGCCTTTGGTGATGATACAGCCATGATGAACAGATTAGCGCTTTGGGGTAAACGCGTGCGTGGTCATAATCTCGATCTGCGTTTCAAATGGGTGAATTTGCATGTCGTCAGTGGACAAACTGCCCGTGCCATCACCGGTATAGCTGCGTTTGATAGTACAAGCTCTGAATGGAACCGATCAAGGTATAGCTTCGAACGAGGTCTCTTTGCAATTCGACCGAGTTTTGGTGCAGGCAAGATCTTCCAGATGGGCATGTTTTATGTGCATGTGAGAGATAGTGTCAATAGTGTTTCTGTTCGTCCAAGTTTATGGGATGGATCCACTTACTCTGAAGAATTATTTGGAGAAACCGGTTCTGTAACCGTTCCCTTTGGAGCAGACTCATATATGCTGGATGATAGTCTACGGCCTATCCAATATTATCTAGACGGAAGCATGCCGGAAGATAATGTCGTTGTTGGTTCTGATTTTAAACTAGCTCTGGATGATCATCGTTTTGTAGTACAGGGGAGTGCTGCATTCTCTCTTTATAATAGGAATATTCTCGATGGCCCACTGACTCGGGCACGATTAGATACGTTTGCTCTCCTTGCTGATACTACTCTTGATGATACACTTGGCTCAGGTGTTATAGGTCTTCCTTTAGAAAGTATTGATGAAATCTTTTCTGGGTCTGGATTAAATTTCTTACTGACCGATGGTGAGTTTGACCCGGCGAATCTAGCCGATTTTTTTATCTTGAACGAAAATCTGACCTTACCTGTTGATGTGGAAAGCCTGAACAATAAAAAATATTTAGCTGCTCTTACCACGATTGCACTACATTTTGCAGTTAAATTGAATTACTACAACCATTTTATCCATATTGATTATCATCATGTAGGTCCTGGATATAAAGCTCTGGGCAGCCCGGTCTTACGTTTGGATGGAAAGGGCTGGAATGGCTGGAAGGTGACAGATAAGATTCGCCTGCTTAACAATATGGTATATCTGAATCTGGGTTGGGAATCGCATAAGAATAATACAACTTCCCTGAACCCCCTAATTGATCCAAGACTGCTCCAAAGTACTTACAGTGGCGGAGTTACGCTTAATCCTGGGCAAGGCTTGCCAACGATTACCATGAATATGAAATTTTTTACTCGCGACAATAATGTTGATGAAACGATTAACATAACACAAACCCTGGCTTCTGGTGTAGATACAGTCATTGTAGTTGATGATCGAGAATTGAACGAATCGCTAAACTCAAATGTAAATTTAACTTATGTAGTGAAGACCGGGCCGATTGACAATACGCTTTCATTAAATATCATGCGCTCAAATATGGACAATACTGTGGTGGGTCAGGAAGGCTTGCTCCGTGCATCCAATCTTTTTGGTTTTAATCTAAGATCTGAATTTGTTATTCCGCTTACTACCACTCTTTCCATACGGAATAACCAAAATCAGCTCTATGAAAGTAGTAACCCGTATCACCAGGCTAATGCTTTCAATACCTACCGGCTTGGAGCTGGGTATCGATTGTTCGGAAACAATCTGGTAATACGTGGGAGCTTTCAGTATATGACCTTTGAGTCTAAAAAATATGAGGATGATGTCCTCACCGCTTCACTCAAAACTCAAACCAATGCACAGATCAATACCCAATATTCATTCAAATCGTTGAATGTGGGCAATACTGTTGTCAAGTCCCGCGTGATTGGTAGTTATGATCTGCGTCGTTATGTAAGTGATTCAAGCGACTATTCTGACAATATGGTCTCTGCACGATTTGAGATGACCTTTTAAATACTTGTATCTTTAATAAAAACCGGGGTTTATTATGCTGAAAAAATATGGCATCGGGCTATTATTCACCTTGATAGCAATATTTTTGGCTATTGGTATTCAAGTACTTGGTTTGTTCGATCTGGCAAATTATAAAATGCTTGATTTCAATTATCAGCTCAGAGGACCCTTATCCTCATGGGCTTCCCACCAGAACAACCCCAATGATAGTTTGGATGTAATCCTCATTGATGTTGATGATGAGACCTATCGACTTCTTTCTGAGATAGGTTGGCCATATCCAAGAGGTAAAATATGGAATAGAGTTATCACAAATTTAACAGATGTCGGTGCTAAAGTAATTGTATTTGATATCCAGTTTGATGCCCGTGATGCTCATACATCAAGGGTGTTGTCTGTATTTAACGGAGTACTCCCAGAAGGCTACACAGATGGCGATAAAGAACTTGCGGAAGCAGTTGAATATGCACGAAGCAATGGGACAGAGATCGTGATGGCATCCACTATAAAAACGGAGCTTTCCAGCATACCACCTTCGATCTTGATTACACCGAACGATATTATCATGGAAGTGAATCCTGACCATGGTCTGGTTGATATTGATGAAGACAAGGACCACTTTACCAGACGCTATAAAGTATTTGGCGCATTAGCCCATGAACCGGACGTCTGGCGTCTCTCCCTTGGGATGAAAGCAGTAAAATACTTTCTTGATATTTCCGATGATCCAGGTTTGACCTATGATTGGGATAGCAACGAATTCAATTATGGTCCCCTTAAAATACCAACCTATGGATCAGACTATCCCGGTTTCCTGACCAACATCTATGGTCCTGCTTCACATGCCCGAATAGGTGAATCTGAGCCCTGGCAAACCTTTAAACGCTTTCCTCTTGCCTGGATTATTGATACAGAGGATTATGATTTACCGGTTTTTGAAGAGGATACTGATTGGATGGACACTTTTAATCCCGATGGTACTCTGAACATGATGCTAAGCATGATGGACCCGGATCATCAAATTCCGGAAAGTCCCTTCAAAGACAAAATATGTATTATTGGTGTATCGGTTGAGGTATACCACGACTATAAGTCAACCGCTTTTTTTGATTATCTGGGGGTTCCGACGCTTATGCCGGGGTTTGAGTACCATGCCAATGCTATTCAGACGCTCCTAGACCAGAATTTTATCAGAATTCTGGGGAATACTATTGAATTCACATCTGATTCAGCTGTTTCTCAGATCACTCTTATTATTCTTGCAGCCTTAATTGCCTATCTGATCATTGTTTTCTTCGACCCGCTTTTGGGAGGTATTCTGGTGGCCCTTGAGGCAATCATTCTGCTCAGTATTAGTATTGGATTATTTACCAGAGACTTTTTATGGCTTTTTAAATGGATATCAGGCAATTCTGAGGCAATTACTGTTCCGGGACCCGGTGAATCACTGTTCATCCCGCTAATAGCACCTTTTGCCGTTATGTCATTAACCTTTATAACTAATGTGCTTTATAAATTTATCCTTGAACAACGCGATAAACATTTTCTTAAGAATACTTTTGGCACCTACATTTCTCCTGAACTTATTGATCGCATGTATGAGGAGAAACAGGAACCAAAATTGGGTGGAGATGCCGGGGTTCACACCGCTTTCTTTACTGATATTCAGAGCTTTTCCAGTTTTTCAGAAAAATTGTCTGCCAAGGAAGTTGTTGAACTGCTTAATGAATATCTAACAGCCATGACTAACATACTACTGGATAATAAAGGTACCTTGGATAAGTATATTGGTGACGCAATAGTAGCTTTCTATGGAGCTCCTGTTCCCGTTGAAAACCATGAATACATGGCTTGTCTAACCGCCGTACATATGCAACTCGGTCTGGACGAATTGCGTAAGAAATGGCAATCTGAAGGTGATCGTTGGCCAGAGATAGTGCATAATATGCAAAATCGTATAGGAATTGCCACTGGTGATATGGTGACAGGGAATATGGGCTCAGCCATGCGCATGAATTATACCATGATGGGTGATATTGTGAATACTGCTGCTCGTCTGGAATCAGGTGCCAAACAGTATGGAATCTACATTCAGGTTGCTGAAGATACATATTTAGCAGCAAAAGATGGTTTTGAATGGCGGGACCTGGATTATGTGATTGTAAAAGGGAAGACTGAGCCTGTGAGGGTATATGAGCTCATGTCCATCAAAGAAAATCTACCTGATGGATATGCTGATATGCTGGAAAGTTATCACCAGGCTCTTGAGTTGTATCGGGGACGTGAGTTCTCTGCAGCTTTGGAAGCCTTTAAACTATCAGACTCCAAGGAAGATATGTTTCCGGGAAGATACACCAACCCAAGTCGAGTATATATTGAACGGTGTAAAATCTTTATGGAAAATCCACCAGCTGAAGATTGGGATGGCTCCTGGCAATTGACTGAGAAGTAGTCCATCTGAATATAAATTGTCTAGAAGGATACTGGCTTGCCCAGTGCCGAAATGTGTGCAATTAGTGCAATCAGTATCTACACATGAAAAGCACTGCCACTAGTTCCAAATTTCAAATTTCAAATTTCAAGTTTCCAAAGAATAATGTTTTCTCGCCTGCATCTCCTCATATTTTCCACCGATGAATATTACTGAGCTAAATCGCGGAAAAATTCTTTGGGCAGATGATGAGATAGATCTGCTACGGTCTCACGTTATGTTTTTAGAAGGGAAGGGGTTTCAGGTTACCACTGTAACCAATGGGGATGATGCTATTGCACTATGTGAGCAGCGGCGTTTCGATATTGTTCTTCTCGATGAAACCATGCCAGGAAAAGATGGATTAGAGACTTTAGCCATTTTGAAAGCTGAATCTCCAGCTTTACCTATCATCATGATCACCAAGAATGAAGAAGAACAACTCATGGAAGAAGCTATTGGGAGTCACATCTCAGACTATCTTACCAAACCGGTGAACCCATCTCAAATTCTCCTGGCTATCATGAAAATATTAGAGAATCGCCAGATCAAACAAGATGCAGTTTCCGAAAAATACATGGAAGCTTTTGCCCAGTTGGCAATCCGTATCGAAGATAATCCCAGTCCACGTGATTGGATCGATATCCATCACCAACTCTCTGTTTGGGAGTTAGAACTGGATGACTATCCTGATCTGGGTTTTGATGAGATGCTCTTGCAGCAGCAACATGAAGCTAATGATCTGTTTACTCGCTTCATTAAAGCAAATTATGAAAATTGGGTAAATACTTCTTCTGATAAACGTCCCATACTTTCTCCTGATGTATTCACGAGTTCGGTCAAACCACTTCTGGAGAAAGAGCATAAGGTCCTGATGCTTATCATTGATTGTATGCGTTGGGATCAATGGTTGACTTTAGAGCCTTTGCTCTATAACGATTATCAGATCAAGCGAAATGGGTATTTTTCTCTATTGCCAACGACGACTGAGTATAGCAGAAATGCCATATTCAGTGGTCTCTTCCCTGATGACATGCAACGCTTTCATCCTGATTGGTGGGGTGGGAGGGATGAGCATAGTCTTAATCGGCACGAAGAGGACTTTCTGCAGGAGCATATCCGTCGCTCTGGTCTCAATTTAAAACCGGAAGCCAAATACAAGAAGATCATCAGCAACCGGGATGGTATTCAATTTGCCAAACAGTTTGGATCCTGGGGAAATCAGCAGTTAGTGACCCTGGTAGTGAATCATGTTGATCTTTTAGCTCACAGGAGAACGGACTCCCCCTTGCTCAGAGAGATTCTTCCCAATGAAGCCAGTTATCGGGAGATCGTTCGTGGTTGGTTTAACAATTCTTGGATAAAGCAGGTCCTTTCAACAGCCGCAAAACTAGGCTTCCATGTAGTGGTAACCTCAGATCATGGTAGTGTCCGTGTTCAGCAGCCCACTCAAATTCTTGCTGACCGTGAAGCTTCAACCAATTTACGTTTCAAACAAGGTAGAAATTTGAAGCCCAGTCCCAAGGATGCGTGGTATCTGGATAATCCGGAGCGAATTCGAATTCCCGCCAAAAACCAGAATGACACCATGGCTATTGCCCAGAAAATGTATTATTTTCTTTATCCTAATAACTTTAGAAAATATCAGAATAAATTTGCTGACACCTATCAGCATGGGGGGATCAGTATGTGGGAAATGATCATCCCATTGGCACATCTGGAGCCTAAGTGATGTGCAGCTATCACCTCCAGACCCATAGTGCCGATGAAACTAGGGAAATTGCCAGAATAATTGCAGCCCAATTGAAACCGGGAGATATCCTGGCAATGAGTGGTGATCTGGCGAGCGGTAAAACAACCTTTACGCAAGGTATCACTGCCTGGTTCAATATTAATGAATATGCCTTAAGTCCTACCTTCACCTATATCAATGAGTACCACGGTAAAACCCAGGATATCATCCATATCGATGCTTACCGTCTCAATAATGGGGGGGAATTGATATCTATGGGGATATGGGAGTATTATGAATCTGGGGCTATTATCATTATCGAATGGGCTGATATTGTAGCTGATGCGATTCCAGATGGTGCTTTTGGTTTGAGTTTTAGAATGCTTGAAGATGAGGAAAATGGGCGTGAGATCCTGATCAATTCACCCCGCGCATTGGAGAAATTGGTCTGATGATCATCGCCTGCGATACATCATCAGTTGTCTGTTCGGTAGCTTTGGCATCCAGAGGTGAGATTCTCTTTAAAAGGGAGGCCAGTGGGGGTCAGATCCATATTGAGAAACTCACTCCATTTCTAAAAGAAGCTCTATCCTATTGTACTTCAAATAATATATCGCCAGATGCATTGGCTCTGGCTATCGGACCGGGAAGCTTTAATGGCTTACGGATCGGTTTGGCAACGATGAAAGCACTTGCCATGTCCCTGGAGTTGCCACTGATTCCCATACCTACTACTGATGCCATGGCATTTGGGCTTCAGAAAATGATCAATGGACCAAGCAGGGCTGTGATCTTTTCCCATCGCAATTTTGTTCACTTTGCAGATTATCATCTTAAAGACGAGGAGCAGGTCGCTACCCCTGAGTTTCACTATGGGGTCTGGGATGATCTGTTTGATGAAAAGATCGACAATTATTTTGGTACAGCTGATCGCGGATTTGCAGAATGGCTCCAAGGGACTCAAGGGAACCCGGTCAAGCAAAAATTTTATCCCATTGCTGCCGATGCCGGACAAGTCGCTCTCCTTGCTGAAATGAGGAGGGATCGTGCTGTAGCGGATTTGGATGCACTGGAACCTTTTTATAATGCCAAATATGAAGCAAAAAAATGGGTCCCGCCTAGTTTCTAGATAAGAACTATAGAAATTATTAATACCAATTGTACTTCAAAAGAGTCTATATGAATTCAAAAGATTTTTCTGTTTTACAATCTTTAAATTTTAAGCATAGTTTGAGCTATGGTTGAAATTTTAAGAGCAGTAAAGCTGGAAAAGATGAAGAATGCATAGACTGTTTTGAGGTGTAATTGGTATAAAATATAGATCAACTAAAGGTTACACCGATTTATCTGATTGTTGTTAGACCCTGAATCATCTAATTCATCAACTTAAAAGCTCAAGAGATCACCGAATTTGTGAACTCAAAAACTCATCAAATTCACCAAACTAACTTGGTCTAACTTGCTTTGTAGGTTATTATGTCCAAGGTGTAAATGCCTGTAAATTGTTAAGGATGTTAAATGAGTTGGTTCCGACGTACAGATAAACATATTCAGACAGAAAGCTCTGAGAAGAAGGATATTAAAGAAGGTCTCTGGGTGAAATGCCCAAGTTGTCGGCAGATCCTTTATAAAGCTGAATTACTACAGAGCAACAATGTGTGTTACAAGTGCGGTTATCATTTTAGAATTCCGGCTTCAAGCTACATTGACATCTTACTGGATACCGAAGGCAGGCAAAGCCATTTTACGGACATTAAGCCCCGGGACCCACTTAAATTCAAAGCCCTGAAAAAGTATAGTGAACAGCTGTCTGCTGCCCAACAGAAAACAGGACAAAATGATGCTGTTCGAGTGGTTGAGGGTAGCATGAATGGTAAAATGGTGATTCTGGCTGTCATGGATTTTTCATTCATTGGTGGCAGTATGGGATCAGCTGTTGGAGAACTTCTGGCTCAGGCGACTGATCTTGCCCGTAAGAAAAAGTATCCGCTGATCATTGTTTCTGCATCAGGCGGGGCACGTATGATGGAGGGAGCCTATTCACTAATGCAGATGGCAAAAACCTCTGCCAAATTGAGTCAGCTTGCTGAAGAAAAAATTCCCTATGTCTCTCTCATGACTGACCCAACCACTGGTGGTGTGACTGCCAGTTTTGCTATGTTGGGTGATATAAATATGGCAGAACCGGGTGCTCTGATTGGCTTTGCAGGTCCCAGAGTTATCAAACAGACCATCGGTGCAGATTTGCCCGAAGGCTTTCAAAGAGCTGAATTTCTTTTAGAAAAGGGCTTTCTGGATATGATCGTTGCTCGTGAAGATTTGAAGCGGCAGATGACTGAAGTTTTAGATATTCTCTATGTCCAAGCCTAAAATTCTACTTACAAATGATGATGGCATTAATGCTCTTGGCATTCTTGCCCTGTCAGAGGTGCTTGCAGATACAGCAGAACTCTACATTGTTGCGCCTATATATGAAATGAGTGCCATGGGGCATGCAATCACTATTTCAGACCCCTTGAAAGTGACGGAGATATTTAAAAATGACACTCATTTTGGTTGGGGTATCGGTGGCACACCTGCAGATTGCGTAAAATTAGCTATCAATGGTGCATTGATTCCACGACCTGATCTGGTTATCTCAGGTATCAATCAAGGTGCCAACGTTGGCGTAGATATCATTTATTCAGGGACAGTCTCTGCTGCCTATGAGGGTACCATTCTGGATATCCCGGCTATGGCCATTTCTCTGAACTCTTTCAGCCAAAAGGATTTCTCTGCTGCTGCAAAAGTAGCTCAGATCATGGTTGAGAAAATCCTCAATGAAGGTTTGCCCAGTGGAACACTTCTAAATGTGAATGTTCCTGCCGGGGAATATGAATCTTTTAAAGGTTTTTGTATTACTCAGCAGGGCAGTGGCACATACGAGGAAAAACTTGAACGACGAGAAGATCCACGGAAGCGTATTTATTATTGGCTGTCAGGCACACGGGTCTATAAAGATCCAAATCCTGAATTTGATGAAAATGCTGTGAGGGCTGGTTGTGTCTCCATAACGCCACTCCACTACAAACTGACCAATGAAGAGTATCTGGAATCATTAAGATCCTGGAATCTGGAATTGAGGTAGAATTGCATGCATGAATTGGTGCTCATATTAGATTTTGGCTCTCAATACACTCAACTGATTGCCCGTCGTATTCGTGAGGAACAAGTTTTTTGCCGGATAGTTCGATCTGATCTTACCGCGCAGGAGATTCAGGACATGGGTGCGAAAGCACTCATCCTATCTGGTGGACCAAATAGTATCTTTGAGGAACATGCTCCGCAGATAGATTCTAACATCTTTGAATTAGGACTGCCTATTCTCGGTGTTTGTTATGGTCTGCAACTCATGGCTCGCCATTTTAATGCTAATGTCATCCCTGGAATAACTAGAGAATATGGACCCATGGGCATTCATTTTCCCATTGATAACCCTCTATTTGGGGGGGTCAGTGAAGGCTCACAGGTTTGGATGAGCCATGGTGATCATGTTGAAACACTCCCGGAAGATTTTAAGATTATTGCCCGTTCCTCCGGAGGGTTGATAGCGGGAATTGCTCATGACACTAAACTGCTCTATGGTGTTCAATTCCATCCGGAAGTCAATCACACAGTTCAGGGGCAAACCATTATCAGTAATTTTCTATTTAAAATAGCTGATTTTAGTCGGGATTGGACCTCATCCAGCTTTGTAGAAAATGCCATTGAGGAGATTCGCAAAACAGTCGGTAATAAAAAAGTATTGCTGGGTTTGAGTGGCGGAGTGGATTCTTCAGTCCTTGCTTTCCTGATGCATGAAGCTATTGGTGAGAGGTGCATTCCGGTTTTTATCGATAATGGCTTGTTACGAGACAATGAGACTGCAGAGGTTAAAGCACTTTTTGAAGCCTCTCATATCAAGATCTACCAGCATGATTATTCACAGGCGTTCCTCACTGAATTGGCAGGTGTTATAGAGCCTGAGCGGAAACGCAAGATCATCGGACGGGTCTTTATAGAATCCTTTGAAAAAGTTGCTAAGCAGCTCAAGGATATTGAATTTTTAGCTCAGGGAACCCTTTATCCTGATGTTATCGAAAGCGGAGCTGTCACTGGATATGCCGTTACCATCAAGAGCCATCACAACGTCGGAGGATTGCCGGAAAAGATGTCATTGAAAGTAATAGAGCCATTTAATGAACTTTTCAAGGATGAAGTCCGTGCAGTCGGAAGGGTCTTGAATGTTCCTGTTAAAATCATTGGTCGTCACCCTTTCCCGGGACCTGGACTGGCTGTTAGATGCCTGGGAGAGGTAAAGGAAAATCGTTTGGACATTTTACGGGCAGCTGATAGAATATTTATTGAGACCCTCTACGAAACCGGCTGGTATGATAAAATATGGCAAGCCTTTGCCGTTCTCTTACCACTTCAAACTGTTGGAGTTATGGGGGACAAGCGTACTTATGAAAATGTCCTGGCCATTCGGGCAGTGCATAGTTTGGATGGGATGACAGCTGATTGGGTCAGAATTCCTTACGAAATCATTGCCGAAGTGTCCAGTAAAATAGTCAACTCAGTGAACGGTGTAAATCGCGTTGTTTATGATATCACATCCAAGCCACCAGGAACTATTGAGTGGGAATAGCATTGAATCCCTGTCTTTCGTTAAAGCAGATTAAGAATTAAAAGTAATAAAGAGTGAAGTAATGTGCGGTATAGTTGGATACATTGGTCTTAATAATGCCATTCCGGTGGTAATTGAAGGTTTACAACGATTGGAATATCGTGGTTATGATTCCTGCGGTGTTGCTTTGGTAAGTGACTCAGGCATTGTGCTGGAGAAGGTTACTGGCAAGGTGGGAGAGCTCCAGGGAATCTTAGCTCGTCAGAAGATGAATGGTCCTTTAGCTATTGGTCACACTCGTTGGGCAACCCACGGGTCACCAACAGTCGAAAATGCACATCCCCATATCAGCCAGGATGGAAAGGTTGCCGTTGTCCACAATGGCATCATTGAGAACTATAAGATTCTTCGTGATGAACTTGAAAATGGTGGCTATGAATTCAGTAGCGAAACAGATACAGAAGTTATGGCTGCTCTGATCAGTCAAGCCTATCATGGTAATCTGGAAGATGCAGTTCGCGAGGCACTTTCGCATGTTGTGGGAGCCTATGGACTGGCTATTGTTCATGCAGATGAACCCCAAAAGATTGTTTGTACCCGAAAGGGCGCTCCCTTGATCATGGCTATGGGAGAAAACGAGTATTTTGTCGCTTCCGATGTGGCTGCAATTCTTAACTATTCAAAAGATGTGATCTATTTGGACAATGAGGAAATCGGTGTTCTGACTCCTGAAGGTATCAAGACTTATTCCAGTGCTGATGAACCGGTGGCTAAAAAGATTCATAAGATAAGCTTCAATCTGGAAGAGGTTGAAAAAGGTGGGTATGAGCATTTTATGCTCAAGGAGATCTTTAGTCAACCCCAAACCATTTATGATGCAATGCGAGGTCGCTTGCTCCCCGAGGAAGGCAATGCTCATTTGGGTGGTATTAATCATTTGATCGGATCCATTCTCCATGCCGATCAACGGTATTTCACTGCCTGTGGAACATCGTGGCATGCCGGTCTGATCGGTGAAATGATGTTTGAACAATTTGCCAGGCTTCCCAGTGAAGTGGAGTATGCCAGCGAATTTCGTTATCGAGAACCCTTGGTCGATGCAAAATCTATTGTGTTCGCTATTAGCCAATCTGGAGAAACAGCCGATACACTGGCAGCTATCCAGGAAGCAAAAAGCCGGAACGCCACTGTTCTCGGGATTTGCAATGTCGTGGGGAGCTCAATTGCCCGGGAAACAGAGGCTGGAGTTTATATCCATGCCGGTCCGGAAATTGGTGTTGCCTCTACCAAAGCCTTTACATCACAAGTGACAGTATTATCACTGTTGACGTTAAAATTAGCTCGTTTGATGGGGATGAGTGACACAAATGGGGTTGAGATTGCTCAAGCCATGCAGCAGCTTCCTGAAAATGTAGAATGGATTCTGAAACAGGCTGACCAGATTGCCGAGATAGCTAAACTTTATGCTGATGCATCAAATTTTCTCTATTTGGGACGAGGTGTGAATTTTCCTGTCGCACTTGAGGGAGCTCTTAAATTGAAGGAGATCTCGTACATTCATGCAGAAGGTTATCCTGCTGCTGAAATGAAGCATGGGCCGATTGCTTTGATTGACCGATCCATGCCCATTGTTGCCATAGCCCCTCAAGATAAAACCTACGATAAGATTATCAGTAATATCGAGGAAGTGAAAGCAAGACATGGGCGAGTAATCGCTCTGGCTACCCAAGGGGACGAACGGATCAAGGATATAGCTGATCATGTACTTTATGTCCCTTCAGCGCTATCATTTACTGCTCCGATCCTGAATGTGATCCCCCTGCAGCTTCTTGCCTATTATGTAGCGGTTGAGCGTGGCTGTAATGTGGATCAGCCTCGCAATTTAGCCAAAAGTGTCACTGTGGAGTGATCAATGCGATATTATTTATTATTTTTATTTATTCCCCTGATCCTTTTCAGTGCTCGTCCAGACTTTAAGGAAGGCGTCTCTTTATATAACCAGGGAGCTTATTGGGAGGCACTTCGTATCTTTGCAGAACTTGCTGATGAAAATGAAGCTCTGAATCCACAGCGTTCTGCATCTGCTTATATGCGAATCCGTTCCTACAATAAGCTGGGGTTTAGTCAGCGTGCTCTTATGCTGGCCAGAGAATTTCCAACTTCATATCCCAAAAGCGATTATCTGGATGATCTAGAATTCCTCCTGGGTGAGATCTATTTGGACCTTGGTGATGCCAGGGAAGCAGCCTGGTATTTTGCAAATTCTGCAGCTTCTACGAACGATAAAAAGATTCGCAAAGCTGCCAGAGAATACTCAGAATCATTGGTCGGAACGGTTTGCGATGATGATGATCTTCATGCTCTTGCAGCTAGATCTATAGATAGAACCGGACAATTCCTGTCCTTGCTGGTTGCAGAACGTTATCTAAAAGATGGGGACAGGGGGGAAGCAATAGACATCCTCTTTAATTTGCGACCCTATATACAGGACAATGATCTCCGAAAAAGAGCTATAAAGCTTTACAATCGTTTTAGCCCAACACACACAGACACTTTGCATGTAGCAGCGGTCCTGCCTTTATCAGGAGCGCTTTCCTCAATTGGTGCTCCCATTCTAGATGGAATCCGGTATGCTGCCATGACCTACATGGATAGCACTCAGCAACAAGTCAATCTGCATATCTTTGATAATGCCAGTGAGTTGTCAGAGAGCATAAGAATTGCAAGAATTGTCAGGGATGATCCTCGTATCATTGCTCAGATCGGACCTCTAACCAATGAGAATATTAAAGGGACTGCAGCAGTTTTGGAAGGACAGCGGATTGCTGTTATTGCGCCCACAGCAACTGAAAATCATTTAACAGGTCTTTCAGAAGCTATTTTTCAGTTTAGAGCCACACGTGAACGTAAAGCCATTTCCCTGGCCGAATATGCAGTGCAGACCTTAGGACTTAAAACATTTGCTATTATCGCACCCTCTACGGAATATGGACAACAGTTTGCAGATAATTTTGCCACTCGGGTAGATGAGTTAGGTGGCCTGATCCAATATCAGGGATGGTATGTAGGCGAGCCGACTGATATCTCCAGGATTCATTTTGGTAGGATTAGAGAGCTGGGACTTGAAGAATTGTATCAGAAAATGCAGGTTGATTCCCTACGATTAGACTCCCTGTTAACAGGTTTGATCTCCGAAGGGGATTCAGTAAATATTTATGAAGAACAATTAGAACCTATTCTTAAGAAATCACGTCCAACCCGAGCGGACTCATTGAAAGTAGAGTTGTCTCATATTGACGGATTATTCTTTCCCATTCATAAAGGGAGTATTACCTACATTGCTTCACAGATCGCTTATAATAATATGAATGCTCACATCCTTGGAGATGAAAATTGGCTGGACAATAAAGTATTGAAAAAAAATGCCAGCTACCTGCCTAAATTGACACTTGTGGCTGGTGATCGTCTTGGATTTCAGGAAATCAGTAAATCTTATACCGAAGAATATATTCGCATTTTTAAGCATCGACCTGAGCAGTATGATCTCATGGGATTTGATGCTATGGGCATGGTGCTAAACGCAGCTCAATATGCGGGAAACTCTGGCAGTATGTTGTGGGAAGTCTTGATCAATTCGCCGAACTATGAAGGACTTGTCCATCAGGTTCAGTGGGGGGGGAATACCAAACGAGAGAATGATCTTGTCTTTCTGATGGACTATGTTGATAAGGCTTTTAAACTGACCGGATATTATGACAATTCAGGTTTTTTCTCCATGGATAGTGTTGAGACGGAGTTGCCATCAGAGATCGAGTAGAAGTACTTAAGCCACAGTATCTGCAAGTACCTGATCAAGTTAAACTTGGATTTTCCACTCGTGAAGGTGGCATAAGCCCAATTCCTTTCCAGGGATTAAATATGTCAACCTCACGCGGAGATTCTTCAGACAATGTGAAGGCAAATCGTCAATTATTCCTGGCTGAATTTGGTGCTTCAGAAACTCAGCTTGCTCAACCTGTGCAAGTTAGTCGTGATGGCATCGAGTATGCTGATGCACCGGGTAAATATGCTCAGTGCGATGCTCTATTCACCCAACAACCTGGTGTTTATCTGAGTATCCTGACTGCGGATTGTTCACCTATTCTCCTTTGGTCACGGGAACAGCCAATGGTGGCCGCTATTCATTCAGGATGGCAAGGGTCGGAACTTAATATTTTAAGTCAAACACTGGAGGAAATTGTAAATACATTTAAAGTTTCACCTGCATCAATATCCATGGTGATTGGCCCTGGATTAAGTCAGGAACATTTTGAAGTCGGTCCTGAATTTGCAGAAAAATTTTCATCTAAGTATCTCCGACAAATTTCAGAGTGTGATCGATTCCACTTTGATAATAATCGCTTTTTGCAGGACACCGCTATTAAGTATGGTATCAGTGAGGACCAGATCGAGATATTGCCTTTTTGCAGTTTTGAGAATGAGGAGCTTTTTTTCTCTCATCGACGTGATAGAGGGAGAACAGGTAGAATGATGTCAGTGATAGGGATTGATGAATGAATGCTCTTAGTGCTGCTATTTTGGCAGTGATACAGGGATTAACTGAATTCTTACCGGTATCCAGCTCCGGGCATCTGGTTTTAGGGGAAGCATTGTTGGGAACACATGCATTTGCAAATAGCATTGCTTTTGAACTGGTTGTCCATTTGGGTACTTTTTTAGCAGTTTTAGTCATTTTCCGGGTTGATATCAATAATTTGCTGCGTGTCTTTTTTGCAATATTCATCACTCCTCAAAAATGGCAGTCTGAATATGATCAGAATTCGGAATTCAGATTATCAGTACTCATGATCATTGGCATGCTTCCGGCTGGGATTGTGGGCTTGCTGCTGAGAGATCAAATAAGTGATTTATTTTCCAAGCCATCGATGGTGAGTGTCGCTTTACTAGTGACAGGAGCCATGCTTTTGACCACTAAATTCTTCCGAAAGACTGATAAACCCATCGATTTGAAACGGGCTATTCTCATCGGGTTTGCCCAAGCTTTGGCTCTGGTTCCCGGAATATCACGTTCTGGAGCGACCATTTCTATGGCATTGGCTCTGGGTGTAAAACAAGAACAAGCAGCTCGGTTTAGCTTTATTATGGTTTTACCTCTTATTGTTGCAGCTACAGTACTGGAATTTAAGGACCTGTTTGAAGTGGGCATTTCATCAAATGAAGTGTCTATTCTTGGGATAGGTCTTGTGATCTCATTTATCGTGGGCTTTCTCAGTCTGAAGTGGTTGCTCCAATTGCTCCGGCAGGGCAAATTTCACTATTTTGCCTGGTATTGTTTTAGTATTGCCATCCTGGGGTTGCTCTATTTCTAAGATGTATCCAAATTCTAACCAGGTCATAAGCTATTCCAAAATTATGGCTGACCTTCGTGGCGGAAAACTGGCTCCTCTATATTTTGCCATGGGCTCAGATTATTTCCTATATCGGCGATTTGTTTCAGAACTTCAAACTACATTCAAGGGAAAGTTTGGCGAGAATGCAGAACTGATCCAACGCTGGGGTGCAGACCTCAAAATTGCAGCAGATGTAACTGCTCTCATGGGAGGGGGCTTATTTTCTTCAGCAAGTTTGATCATATTGCATGAGGTCCAGGATGCCGAAACAACGGTGAAAACAAATTTAGCAGGAATTCTTAAGGATTTACCTAAAGATACCATTGTCCTGGTCCATTATGCTGTGTCTGATTTTCGAAGAGCCAAGTGGTTGGAGACTTTAAAAGCAATTGCTCAGGTCATTGATATCAGTAGTCCGGACAGTTCATCTTTGCCACGTATCGTTGGTGAGATCGCGGTTTTGCGGAAACTCAGAATCGATGAGACTGGTATCTATCGACTTA
>JAUVKO010000067.1 GCA_030596225.1 Fidelibacterota bacterium | reverse complement strand
CTATCCATTTTGATGCTGAGTTAGTTGAATAATACCAATTACACCTCAAAACAGTCTATGCATTCTTCATCTTTTCCAGTTTTACTGCTCTTAAAATTTCAACCATAGCTCAAGCTATGGTTGAAATTTAAAGATTGACGGTCTCGCAAAAAGTCCCTCTCGCAGAGATCGCAGAGACGCAAAGTTTTGATAATTATACACATACAGCAATATCGCCTAAGGGTTTATATTTATTACAGATAGAGCTGTTTTCATGTTTTCTCTCATACTTTTTGCGGCTTCGTCAAAATTTAATTGTTAGAAATATGCTCCGGATAAGATTGAACTATTTCATCCCTTCAGGATTCTTTTCTTTGTTGATTTTGTATTCTATAACCTTGTCATCCCTTCGGGATTTTCATTCTGGATAGAATATATGGTTGATTACTTCAACAGTAACATCCTTCTGACCTGACTCCCCTGTTCTGTCTCAAGCCGGATCAGATAGACACCTGTGGCCAATTCACTGCCATTAAAGCTCAGTTTGTGTGTTCCGGCATTGAGTTCGCTATCAATCAAGGTCCTGATTTCACGTCCCTTTACATCAAATATCGTCAGACGGGCGTGCATCCGGGCCGGTAATTCAAAGCCAAGTGTTGTCACCGGATTGAAAGGATTGGGGTAATTCTGATGCAGGCTCACTAAATCTGGCAATTGATGGTGCATATCTTCCTCAGCGGAAACAGTGGAGATCCTTTTAACCACCTGCACTTCATCGATATAGATTTTTCCCTCAACGGCACCAATTTCTGAATCCCAGGTCATCTGGAAACTATCCATTCTGAACTCATTTCCTTCAAGGATTCTATTGCCGATCCAGGAACCGATTGCTGATGGGTCACTGAGATCCCACTGGACTAACCGCCAGCCTTCCCAATCAATTGTTACCCAGTTCGATACTTCTCCCGTAGTAACCCCTTCATCAATGCAAAATCGGAATTTATTGTTGCTGGCATCCCCGTAGATATAGCATTGAAGTACGTATGAATCATCAAAATGTACAGCTGCCTGGGGTGATGTAGCCGGTATGTATTCTCTGAGCAGATGAGATGAAGCGCCGGTATCCCATTTATATTTAAGATAAGCGGCTTTCTTACCCTGGGTATATGGACTTGAACCTGGTAAATAGGTAAGTGAAGTATACCCAAATAATGTTGAGGCTCCAATCGTGCCAACTGTGGACCCACTTCCCTCGGGATCCCACCATAAACCCGTATAAATGAAATTATCGATAGACACTATTTCCGAGTATGCTTTCTCAAATGTGGCAAATGAAAGTGAAATTGGCTCTTCTAAGCTATTTCCGAGTGTATCGGAAATGCTTTCTGCTAAAGTAACTGAATAATCGGAGGAGCCTAAAAGCGGTTCGTACAGCTTTATATCCAATACAGATTTACCGTAAAATCCACTCAATAAAAAATCAAATTCTTGCTCTACTCCTTTCCTCTTAAAACTGATAGCATCCAGTGTCACACTGGCTGGATCTAACTCTTCATCAAAAACAAAAGATACAACCCCTCCCACGTCGAAATTCTCTGTTCCTGAATTTAGGTCAGGGTTGCTATACAACACCATCGGACCTGCTTCATCGACCTCCTTGGTATGAAAGGTGAAGCTATAATTACCACCGGCTGTACCATCTGCGTCACCATCTAACCCCGTACCATTGATATCCACAGCAGCATCACTTAATGTCACTGTATAGCTGGTATGAAAGTCATAATTACCCTGAGTATAGACCAATAAACGATGATCAGATTCTGACCAACTAAAGGAATCAATGATTATACCAGGAGAAATATCCAGTGCAGTTTCCACTGATTCGGTATCCATGGTTTTTGAAAAGGTAAAGCTCAAAATTGAATTTACATCAATGGTATCTCCATGAGCCGGATAAGCCTCAGCCACAACAGGCGCATAGGAAGCAAGAACTCCTGATTCCACACTCGCTGCCGGAAGTGACTCATTCCAATATCGATCCAGCATAGTAGCTGAATAAAAATAGCTGCTATTGTGATCCTGGGTCCCATCAAAGGCTTCTGTGACTGTTATGGGATCGGAGCCAAAGAATATTCCAATGATCTTGTTCTCATCTACATCAATATCATCAGTAGCTGAGCGATAAACAGCCCACCATTGATTTTCAGATACGGATGCATCCGGTGTTACAGTGATATCGAAAGTCAGGGGATCAACTGTTGTCAACGAAACAGAAGGTGAAACAGGTATATCACTGACGTAGATACCCATATCACGAATTTTCGTCTTTTCATCAAAGAAGGTTGCTCCGGCTTCAGGCCAGTATTGATGATCCTGCCAACTGCCGTAGGAAAAGAATTGAAAACCATCCACCCATCCTACCGATCTACTTGTATTCACTACACTGGAATGACGTGACCAGACATTATATTGGTCAAAGATATAAGAACCGGGTCCTACAGAATAAAGACGTCCGGCATTAATACCGGGTTGAATGTAATCACCCCAGCAATCAGGGCTTCCTCCTGTCAGCATGTCATAGAAACCGGATGATGTGGTCCAGTGGTAGTGCATGGGAGTCAATTGATCGATATAGCCTTCATTGAACCATAGTGCTGCATCCTGGTAAACAACATCATATCCATTCCAACCGCTCCAATTGTATTTGCCAAGAGCTGCGATAGAAAGTCTAACCCAGGGTTTCTGAGTCTGGATAGAATCGTGAAGAGCATGGACAAAGGTAGTAACCGAGGATCTCCAAAACTCTGACCAACTGGAATAGCCGGTTGGAGTGCCTCCGCCATACGGATGCTCAATATCGTAGAGGTAGCGCCCGGATTGGGCATCAGCCAATGCTTTAATCACATTCTCATCAGGCCTTTGATCCAGGGTACTGATCTCTTTGACGGGATCAATTGCTTCACGAGATGTGAGGAAACCGGTGGCTGAGTGTTCGTTCCAACGGACGTAATCCAGATGTAAACCATCAATATCGTAGTTATTAACGATCTCCATGGCAACATCAACTAAATATTCGCGGACTTCAGATAAACCAGGTGACAGAGCCCGATATGCTGACATAGGATTGTTATTCTTGTCACGGCAAACCCATTCAGGATGCTCTGCAGAAGGTGTTCCGGCGACTGTTGAAGCTGCCTGAAACGTGTTGAACCAGGCATGGAGTTCAAGACCACGGGCATGGGCTTGCTCAATAGCATATTCAAGTGGATCGTAGCCTGGATCATTACCACCGGCATAATATCCCCACGGCTCAAAAGATGAATTATAATATGCCGTTCCACTCTGGCGAACCTGCCATAACACCGCATTCATATTTGCCGCTACATGATTATCCATGATCTCCCGGACACGTGCCTGATTAGCGGCAACAGAACTGGAGCCACTTATATGTTCCCAGGTAATTACCCAGGTTGAACGAAATTCTTCATTATCAGTTTGGGACCAGACAAAACTGGAAATTGCAAGTGATATCAACAAAATCTGTCGCCAACGCATAATATACTCCTTATTAATATATACAGATTATAAGTTAAACTTTCTTTATGCTCAAGTAAGTACCTTTGACAGATAATTTATACTTTGTTGCTGAATTAATTTACACAAGCACTTATATTTCTATCTAATAAAGGTATGCAAATCAAAGGCTGACACCTGAGGAAAACAAATGCGATTGGATAGAGTGAAACGAATTTATGAAAATCTCACAAATAAAAAAGGCGAGGATCACCTCGCCTTTTTCATTAATCATGTAATTAGCTCTTATTTAACCAACATCATATTTTTAGCATTCACTTCGCCATTGAAGGAAATCTGATAAATGTAAAGGCCAGAGCTTAGGTTTGAACCATCAAATGTGACAACATGATTGCCGGCATTTAACTGCTCATTAACCAGAATAGCAACTTCACGACCATTAAGATCGAAGACAGTCAATTTAACCATTCCGTCCTGATGAAGGTCATAAGCAATACTGGTTGAGGGGTTAAAGGGGTTCGGGAAGTTCTGCTTCAGCTCAAAAGCATTTGGCAGAGTAATTGGTCTATCAATACCAACATATGGATCCTGCACCCAAACGGTAACCATATTATAGCCAAAATCTGCTAGATAGACAGTATTACCATCTAAACTCCAGGCAGCTCCACGACCATTGAATGTACCGCCGGCAAGTGAATCACCTTTCTGAATACCTACAGAATAAAGTGCTTCTTCAGTAGCTGTATCAAAAATCCACCACTGTGATCCATATCTTGCACTACTCCACTCACTCTGAGTATTGGCAGCCCAGATATATTTGCCATCAGGTGTCATAGACAAATCTTCAGGCCAGAAGTTATCAACATGCTGTGCAATATCTGTGTTGGTAGTGTCAGCAACAATAGTTGTATCTGTACCGGAAATTGTGGTATCCATAACTATAGTATAGGTAGTATCAAATACGCCAGCCGGCTCGAAATTACCGAATGTACTGCTGGAATCATGAGGAAATGTACCGGGAATCTCACTGCGATAGTGACGAATACCAATACCATTCCAGGTGCTACCAAAATAAAGATCTTTTCCATCACCTGATACCACGATAGCACGGGTGTAGGCACCGCTAAATGCAGCAATAGCATTACCGGTCTCAACTAAGCTTGAGTTGAGAATCTTGACAGGGTTACCCTGACCTACAGTACCGAGATAAATATTGCCTGCATCATCAACAGCAGGTTTAGTCAATGAACCGGTGACATCCGGAAAATCGTACATAGCCATACCTGTTCCATCTGTGTGGTTGATCTTGTACATTTTGCCGGCAACTGAGTACAAAATGTGACCATCATTATCTGTGGTCATACCGCGGGTAGCACTTACCATCGTATCGATGACACCATCAATGGTCAACATTGAAATAGGTGAAAAGGTCAATGGTGTCCCATCCGGTTGTACTGCAAAAATCTGATACACATCTACAGTATCACCAACTGCTGTTCCTTTGTAAACTTCTGCAGTTGCATAACCATACATGGCAAACCAGACATTACCGGCTCCATCTACAGTAACTCCATGCATGCCATATGCGTTTGTGACCTCGGTGCCTTCAAAATGATGAAGAACACTGTCAAAAACCCAATCGCCTAAAGCAACACTGCTTAAAGCAAGTACAGCAATGAAAACTGTTAGCATTTTTCTCATGTGGTTTTCTCCTTCTGTTATGTTTCAATAAATTATGTGTGATAGCGTTACATTATACAACTAATTATTTAATAAGTACACCATTTATGCTCACTTAATAAATATTTTTTACGAACCTCTAAAAACGTCCTCCATAAGCTGCACCGGGTTCAACCATGTTGATTTTAGTGAGACGAGTTGTCTTTAGCTGATAAAGATAATCGCCATTCCCCCAGGTCAAATCTTTGGTAGGTGGACTTAATACAGGATCATAGAAAGGTTTTAGGATTCCGTTATCATAAACCAGAATAGCAGTCACTGAATTCAAGCCCATGAACATCTTACCATCATCAGAAAAGGTAATAGCCGCAATCTGAGCTGATGTATATTCCGGATAATCCGCAAGATCCAATACCAGTTCATTCTGGCCCAGAGTAGCCCCTGAAATAGAATTCCTCCAGACAGATGATGCCTGTTTTACACCACTAACCAGGTAAGAACCGGCAACATATAGTTCATCCTCGTAGACCCTGATGGATTCGATTCCTAATGAATCATAATTAGCAGCTGTATCCATTTTGACAGCCTCAAGGTCAACACTCATGATATAGCCAAAATCAGGTGACTTCTTAAGAGCCATAAAGGCCTGGGTGGAATCTAAAAAGTCCACATCGAATGTGACATCTGCTGAGCCTACAGGTATCATGACACTTGGATCCAGTTTCTCTGTTTCACGATTCATGGCATATAATAAAGCACCACCTGTCATAAATAAACGATCACGTCCACCATACTTAAGTGATGTTGATGACACAGTTAAAGACGAAAACCTGGTTTCTTTCAGACTATCCGGTTCCACAGCAATAATACTGATCGTGGGATCTCCAAAAGCAGTGACCCACAATGTTTCGGTTTCATCGCAAGCCAGAGCGTAAAGTTGATCCAAATCATCAAAACCACCGATGTCTTCCACAGCAGGTGTAATCGCATACGGATCAGCATACGTCCCGAAATGAAAGGCACCCTGTGTGGCTACTTTGACCTCAATGGAATCTCCACTGACAATGGGAACACGGACCCGAAGTGTGGTTTCAGTGGAACTCATCACCTCTCCGGGAACCCCGTCAAAAAAGACATTATTATAATCCGGTGTCGCAGAGAAATTTTCACCGGTGATCTGAACCACACCCACACCGCTAAAGGTCACATTATCAGCAGTATAATTGCTATCCGGTGCAACAGTGGTCACAATTGGTGTTTCATTGCCAGTAACACCAGGGTCATAGATGCTCACAGGTTCCTTTTCTTCACAAGCGATGATCAAAAAGGCCAGAATGCTCACTATCATTAAAGTTTTAAATGTGATTCTTAATGCTTTCATTTGCTTTGTCCTGTATTTTTTCATAATACGCTATCTCCGTTGTCTAGCGCACAACAATAAATTTTCTGAAAGTCGATCTCCCATCAGGTAACTCAAAATGAGCAATATAAATCCCGCTCACCAGCACCTGACGCTTGTCAGTATTGAGAAACCAGTATTCATCCCCACTACCATCATTATGCTCAATGGTCTTGACCAAGTCTCCCCGCTCTGTATATATGCGAATCGTGCAAACCCCGGGGATATCATAGAAAGCCAGTTTATCGGGTTGTTTGATAAAAGCTTCATGTCTGATATTGAAGGGATTGGGAACGATTCGAATTTGTTCAAAAGTTGTTCCGGCTTTACGCTTTAAATTGGCAGCTTCTGTCGTTTTCGTGTAAAAATGGCTGCTATGCAAGGATCCATGCGGATTTAGATCAGTATTATTCTCACTTCCATCATCAAAAGCGACCAAATAATAGAAATAATTCTGTCCCCGTACCGGTGACATATCATCAAAAGAATAACTGAGCTCTGGATTGTTGGTACCCACCCCACAGGCAAAAATCTCTTCAAAGGTCGTATCAGGTTTCCCTATGGCTCGATAGAGTCGATAGCCACCAAAATCAGCATCTGATTCAGAGGGGCTTGCCAGCCAACTGGTAAAGATGCGATTACCACCCGATTCCACTGTGAAACTTTCCGGAGGAAGTGGTGGTTGTGGGATATTGAACCCGGAATCGTAATTTCGTTTAGCACGGCCAAATGTGAGCATTATTGAATCTTTACCGGTGTAAACCCAACTGTTTTTGAACTTATTTCTATCTGATGTTTCATTGCCATTCGGGAGATCAAAAGGACCATTATCCCCTGAAGTGTCATAGGCCTTTTTCCAGCGTTCACCAATAAGCTCACACATTTTCCGGCTCAAACCGTTGATGCCCTCAGCTTCCACAATTGTGATACTCTCACCGGGGCCAAGATCAAAGGGACCATAGGTCATCATCACATTGGTCCCACCACCATCATTGTGCACTGTCCAGGGATCCTTCGGATCGGTGATACTTGTTAAATGCTTTTCATCCATCCTGGTAATATCACCAATTTTTCCCTGATCTCCACCATAGGGATTTCCACTGAGCATATCATAGAGATCGGACATGGCCGGTGCATCTTCCACTCGCTGGTCACCAATACTCGGATAGGTATCTCCGGCATGCCAACCCAGAAATACCGGTTGTGCGATCCAGTCATTGTTATCCGCAGCCGAACGATCCACATGGATCACCACTGACCCGGCATGGTGGGGTGAGGTCAAGCGCCCACTTCCTGTCACATCAGGACCACCTATATTGTCAAAAGCATTGTTTTCACCCTGACCGGCCCAGGAAAAACCAGCTCGCAACCAATCAACGATGGGATCCTCCGGTGTAATGGCTTCCTGGTAGTGTAAGGCATAATCCTCTCCCCGACGAGTAACCCAGGTATGCTTACCCCAGCTTTGACCATCACCAATGGTCCAGTTAGCTTCGCGGCCCATGGAATAGCGGGTTCCCCAACCGATCCTCACTCCTCGTAAAGTATCTGTCAATTCGATCTCAGGATCCCAATCTGCGTTACCTGTATTGGTAAAGGTGAACTCCTTGATGAAATAGTTATCATGATACTGCTGACTAAAAGCATATATCTTCCGGGTCATGGTCAGTCCCATGGATGAATTCACTACATTCGTAATAATCCGATCCGCAATCTGATTAGCATCAATAGTATCGATCTCACCGGCGAAGATCACTTTTAGATCGTTCCCATCTACAAAGACATCCGGTGGTTTAAATTTAGAGGACTGTTTCAACTCCATGGGAAAGAGTCCAACACCTTCAGCATCTAGTGTATAAAGGACTCCATAATGTGACCAGTGTGCACCATTCTTATCTTTGAAATCACGAACAGCAGCCCAGGAACGTTTGATGACAGCATTGTCCTGAAAAGGATAATCAGCCGGCCAGATCAGGCCTTCATAATAGGTGTTATTCCAAGCTCTTTCTGATCCATATGCTGAAAAATGACTTTGCAAACTGCCTACACGAACATAGCACTTCTGTGATCCATCGATCTGAGCATAACTTGACAGATAAAACAGCATAGCCCCAGAGATTAATAAATAATGCATAATTCGCTTCAGCATGATCATCAGAATTTAAACCTTATACCAAATGTGAATTTGCGGGGATTCAGAAAAGTCAGGGAACGATAGTTAGGCATATCTATATATGATTTGGTTTCCCGTCTGCGCTCATTGGCCTCGTTGATATCCATATCATCATCCGGGTTGGCGACCATGGGATCATATTCAACATCATCATCCCGATATGCACCGACATAATCATCCCCGGCTTCCAGTTCTTCCTCAAAATGGAAGTGCAAAGACTGAAGATAATCTTTATAGTCAAATTGATCCGAAAAGCCACTATAGCTTAGATACTTTGTATTGAACAGATTGGCCACGTCACAGAATAGCACCAGTTCTGTATCAGCAAGATCCATTACCTTCTGGATACGGAGATCTGCATTCATCCGGGGAGCCCACTGCACATATTCATCAATAAAAAGTTGGCTGGACAGGTTGAATTCACTACCGGTCTTATATTCTCCTAAAAAGCTGATCTTGATACCC
>JAUVKO010000052.1 GCA_030596225.1 Fidelibacterota bacterium | reverse complement strand
GGCTTCGTAATTGCGTATAGAATTAATACAAAATGAGCTAATCGAGCTTTTACCGTGAGCACTGGGTGAGCAGTAATGATAGCAAATGATGGTAAATGGTGCACTTTATGATGAATGGAAATAGACTTTCACTGGTATTACACGAACATTGTAAGTGCAATAGAATCAATCATATAGAGGTGTACCCGGGGCCGGAATCGAACCGGCACGGCTGTTTAGGCCGAGGGATTTTAAGTCCCTTGTGTCTACCAATTCCACCACCCGGGCTAAACGGTAAGTCAAAATATTAATAGATGTGTTACAAAAAACCCGAAACAGGGATTAAAAAAGAATCTCTGCGTTCTTTGCGTACTTCGCGGTTTAAAAAAGAGTTACTGCGAATCTATTAATATTCACCTGTCAAATAGAGGCGTGGGTCGGATTCGAACCGGCGAATGATGGTTTTGCAAACCACTCCCTTAGACCAACTTGGGCACCACGCCTTTTATTAGCGCGCCAATATAGTCTAGCACAAATCCTATGTCAAAAGAAGTTAGGAGGTAGAAGTCAGAAATCAGTAGAATGTAGGAAGAATATCCAGCACTTAACTTCTGTCTACTGTATTCTGACTCTTAAATGGAACACCCCACGGGTACCCGCCCATGGCAGGGTTTCAAACCCGTGGTCCCAGTTCCATAACCCGTCTTCGTCCCGACGATTCTGTCGGGACTTCGCCGGGGTTATCCGCCCGTCGGAAATGGCGATCCGTCTACACATGGTTTCGACGGGACAAGCATCCCGCCGAAGCGTATAACCCATCATTCATCCCCGTGCCCGCCTTCCTCAAGTACGAAGTACCTGCCTGCGCAGCCGTACAGCCTACGTAGCACTTCGGCGTAGTGGGCCTTCGGCATAGGCAGGCGGCGGATGATAGGCATGCACGGGGATTTCTGTTCTCAAGCTTGCGCAGCAAACTCGAGAAGGCAGATAAAAAAAGAGGCCACTTAAAAGCAGCCTCTTGATATATCTCTATAAATGAGCGTTTGCTTTAGTACATACCACCCATGCCGCCCATACCCGGATCCATAGGAGGACCGGCTGGAGCAGCTGGCTCAGGCTTATCCGTGATAGCACATTCAGTGGTTAGGAGAAGCCCGGCAATTGAAGCCGCGTTCCCAAGTGCTATGCGAGCAACCTTGGTGGGATCTAAAATACCGGCTTTAAGCAGGTTCTTGAAATCCTCAGCGCGTGCATCAAAACCAAAATCATCTTTGCCTTCTTTGACTTTCTGAACAACAATGGAATCTTCCCAACCAGAATTCTTGGAGATCTGACGGATAGGCTCTTCCAGGGCACGACGTAGAATATCAACGCCCAACTGTTGATCATTTTCTAACTCAAGATCCAAGGCCTGTGCGGCTCTTAGTAAGGCCACACCACCACCGGGAATGATTCCCTCAGCGATAGCAGCACGAGTTGCATGCAAGGCATCTTCGACACGAGCTTTTTTCTCTTTCATCTCAATTTCAGTAGCAGCACCAACATTCAGTACAGCAACACCACCGGCCAGTTTGGCAAGACGTTCCTGAAGCTTTTCACGATCATAATCAGAGGTTGTATTTTCAACCTGTACCTTGATCTCATTGATACGAGCTGTAAGCTTGTCTTTTTCACCGGCACCATCAACAATAGTAGTGTTATCCTTATCGATAATGATAGTTTTGGCGTTTCCTAAGTACTCCAGGGTGGCATTTTCAAGTTTATAACCCTGATCTTCTGAGATCACCGTTGCACCGGTCAGGATAGCGATATCCTCCAGCATGGCCTTACGGCGATCGCCAAATCCGGGTGCCTTTACGGCAGCTATCTTGAGGGTTCCACGCAGGCGGTTGACAACCAGAGTTGCCAGTGCTTCACCATCGACATCTTCGGCGATGATGAGCAGAGGATTGCCGGTCTGGGAAGTCTTCTCCAAAATGGGGAGGAGGTCCTTCATGGTGCTGATCTTCTTTTCATAAATAAGGATCAGGGCATCTTCCAACAGTGTTTCCATGTTTTCAGGATTGGTTACGAAATAGGGAGAGAGATATCCGCGATCAAACTGCATACCTTCAACTGTTTCCAGATAGGTATCCATGGTTTTAGATTCTTCAACAGTGATAACTCCGTCTTTGCCAACCTTATCCATAGCTTCAGCAATCAAATCACCAATGGTTTGATCGTTGTTGGCTGAAATAGTTCCAACCTGAGCAATCTCTTCGTTACTTTTTACGTCTTTGCTGAGACCTTTCAAGTAAGCAACAACTTTCAAAACACCGGCATCAATGCCGCGTTTGATTTCCATAGGGTTAGCACCAGCGGTCACATTTTTAAAGCCCTCAGTTACGATAGCCTGAGCCAGCACAGTAGCTGTGGTTGTTCCATCACCGGCAATATCTGATGTTTTGGAGGCAACTTCACGGACCATCTGGGCACCCATGTTTTCACGGGGGTCATCAAGTTCGATTTCCTTGGCTACGGTAACACCATCCTTGGTTATGGTTGGTGCACCAAATTTTTTGTCGATTACAACATTACGACCCTTAGGTCCCAAGGTCACCTTTACAGCATTTGCCAGTACATCAACACCGGTCTTCAGTTTGGACCGGGCTTCCTGATCAAATTCAATGTATTTTGCCATTATTCTACTTTTCCTCTCATTTCTTTTTAACGATTGTCAGCCTCAACTGACTTAATAAATTTCAATAAAAGAGCGCAATTGGCACTCTTAGCTTTAGAGCGCCAAATTATATTCAGGTTACAAGGTGTCTCCAACAAAAATGATTAACAGAATTCAGAATTCTGAAGGTAGAATTCAGCACATAGATTGAGGCTAACTATTGACCTACAGACCTTCGACATAAATCACTCTGCATCTCTGCAACTCTGCCTGCCTGGCGCCTGCCTATGCCGAAGTCGGTCTCCGCGCAGGCAGGTAGCTTGAAGGGCGAAGACTGGCGAGAGGTAAATTTAGACTTTGAACTTTAGCTGCCTGTGCTGCCAAAACCTCCGCTACCGCGAGTCGTTTCACTCAACTCCTCAACCAGTTCGAAAGTGATGGATGAACCATCCATTGCCACTAATTGGAACAGGCGATCTCCACCTGTAACGGAATAGTCCTCACTCTTAATATTATCCACCATGGCAATAATTTCCCCACGATAACCGCCATCAATAAGCCCGATGGAGTTGGACATTCTAAGTGGTGTTTTGGATATACTGGAGCGGGGAATCAGGTAATAAGGCTGACCTGTAGCTGTTTCACAGGAAATCTGTAATTTTAAAGGAACAGTAGCGCCGGCTGGAATAGTTATGTTCTCCATAATGAACAGATCCAGTCCGGCGTCACCGCTATGATAATGACCATGGTTCTCATAACGTTCACGAGCTTCAGGATTGTGTGATCGAATCTTAATATGCATTGTCTCTCCGAATCTTATAGCGATTGAATATTATTCTCAGTCTTTGCGAGGAGTTAAACGACGAAGCCTGTCCGCCGTACTTCGTACTTGAAGGAAGGCGGGCAATCTCGGATTTAAGATTAATCCATCGTAGCCTTGGCGTAGATGGATCGCCGCGTTCCGACTTTGATATCGAAACTCGCGAAGACACAGATTCCAAGTCTCTAATTAACCCCATTAATTATGAGTAAAAAGGTGAAATAATTTATACCACCAGGAATTGTGGCGGCGAATCTCTTTCATCCAGCGATCATGCCACTCCAGTTCCGGTGTGATCTCAGTATAGCCTAAACTTTCATAAATACCCGAATGAATCCGTTGGCGCCAATTAAAGTAATTGGGGTATTTATAGCGACGGTCTGGGTGGACTGCATTGGTGAGCAGGATTACAAATATCTGATTGTCCGGATCGATCCAGATAGAAGTGCCCGTAAAACCTGTATGTCCAAAACTGTTGGGACTCAAGTAAACACCACCGGAGCTTGTCTCTGATGGGCTATCCCAACCCAGACAACGGGAACTTTCTTCTTCCAGCATGTTAGCTCTGTGTGTGAAAAGCTCAATGGTCTCCGGTTTAAAGATGATCGTATCGCCCAAGCTGCCTTTGTTTAGCATCATTTGGGCAAAACGAGCCAAATCCAAAGCCGTTGAGAAAAGACCGGCATGACCGGTAACACCACCCAGAGAATGAGAGTTTTCATCATGGACATGCCCATGGACAAATTCACTATCGAGCTCACTGTATTCTGTGGGCACAATACGCTCTAAAGTTTGATCTGGCAAATATCCGGTGACAGACATGGCCAGTGGGCCAAAAATAACACTATCCGTATAGGCATGAAGGTCGGTGCCGGCAAGCTTTTCGATGACCTTTCCCAGGGTAATCAAACCGATATCCGAATACTTATATTTTGTGCCGGGCAAAGTATCCAACTCAGCCTGAAAAACACTATCGAGCAGAGCTTCTCTGGAGGGCGCCTCCATGTTATAGAACCGTTTAAATGGCTTCATGCCTGCAGTATGGGTGAGGAGGTTCCTGACAGTGATTGTTTTTTTAAGCTCAGAATTGAGCGAATCAGGACCGGTAAATTCAGGCAGATAAGACACCACGCTTGAATCAAGGTCAAGCTTGCCTTCCTCATAGAGTTTCATGGCCGCAGAAGTGGTGGCAATGACTTTTGTCACTGATGCCATATCAAATATATCACCTCGATAGGTATTGCGATTGCCTGCATAAGTGTGAGATCCGAAATATTCATGCAGGAATATCTTGCCGTCTTTGGCAGCTAGCAGGACACCACCGGGCCAGGCGTGCTCTGCCAGGGCGCGATTAACATGGGGCATGATCTTGCCGGGGTCAGAACCAATCTCTTCAGGTGAAACATGAAAAAATAATTTCTCTTCAGTATTTTGGCGAACACGAGTAGGAGTAGGGGAAGGTACCACAGATACTTGTGGTAAACTATTTCGCCGTATGCCATGACCACGAGTCGCAATACCGGGGATGGAGATGGGAAGTCTGCCTGAAATATTTGTTTTACCCAGAATAGCTTTAGCAACTGCCGACTGCATCTCTGCCTGAGAGCTATATGAAACAAGGTAGCCAGGTACTTCAGGAAAAGACTGAATGAGATAGGGCGAACCAAAACTATTTACTAATAGTTTATCTGTTTTAACAGACAAAGCTTTGATGAATTTGCTCTGAATATTCGTTAGAAGGACCCGATTCTTGTTCATTTTGACACGACTGAATACGTTTGCAATAACTTGGGCTGAATCAGGAATTGCAGCCAGGATATCATCATAATAGGCTTGGGAATCATTATTATCGACAACATAGGACATAGAATGAGGTAGTGAGGCTAATAGTTGTTTTCTAACATCGCTCATGTCATGATCAACCGCCCTGTCTTTAACATCAACAATATAGATAGTATCCTGCTCTGAGGCTCTGATAGGTACCATGTTCAAACTGTCTTTGACCAGAGTGACCGCTTTTTGCATAATTTCAGCAGCAACAGCTTTGTTATGTTGCCGGCCATAAGCCTTTTGAGTTTTGGCCAGCTTAATAGTTTTGACTTTGTGCAATCCCAGTTTGGATTTCAAACTCAGGATGCGCAATACTGATTGGTCAATTCGGTCTTCACTCAGAAGACCATCAATAACTGCTTCTTCTACATAATCGATGGATTTCTCATAGTCATAATTCTGAATAATAATATCAGAACCCGCTTTAATGGTTTGTATCAGAGCATAACGATCGGAATATCCATTGGTGATACCGCCCATGGCCATGGCATCTGTGATGATGGTTCCTTTGAATCCCATCCTTTTACGAAGAATATCCTGCAACCAATAAGGTGATAAAGTCGCTGGTACTCCAGGTTCCATTTGAAAAGTTCCAGCGTCTAAATGTCCAACCATGACCAGATCAACGTTGGCATCGATCAGGGATTGGAAAGGTTTAAGCTCTACATTCCACAAACGCTCAGGATCATCAGGAATAGTTGCCAGTGAAGTGTGAGAATCAGTTTGTGTATCACCATGCCCCGGGAAATGTTTGGCAGTAGCCAGCATGCCGTAAGCCTGAAGACCCTGCATAAATCGGGTGGCATATTGAATGACCTGATCCGGATCTTCACTAAAAGCTCTGGTATTGATAATTGGATTTGCCGGGTTATTGTTTACATCTACCACCGGTGCCAAAGCCAGGTGGATGCCCAGAGCACGTCCTTCCTCCGCTGTAATTCTGCCGGCTTCAAATGCCAGGTTCGGATCGCCGGTTGCAGTTAATGCCATTGGCCAGGGGATGGCAGTTCCGCCTTTAAACCGTCCCTGTAGTCCATATTCCAGATCAGCCTGTACAAGTATGGGGATATCTGACCGATTCTGCATTTCGTTAAGTAGCGTTATAGCTGAAGCAGGATCTCCGCCACCCCAAACGTGCAGAGAACCAATTCCATCGCTTTCAATGAGGTGCTCAATTTTCTGCCAGCGTTGGGTTTCTGAAGAAAGATAGTCCAGACGCATGTGGTAAACCATCATCTGAGCTATTTTTTGGCGCAAGGTCAACTGCTTTAGGGTTGCCCGTGCCCATGGAGTGGATGCGATCTCTGGAGTTTGTGAGGCACAGCTCAGAATGAGCAAGAAGATCAGACTGCCCAGAAAAGTTTTTGCGATTCGATCTGAAATCATATAAGAGTCCTAAAATGAGCTTACAATAGCTGAATGAATTTTAAAAATGAATGAAGGGTGTATTGTCATCTGTCAGGAGGCGGATCAAGTCTTCTTCAGAGGACGACATCGTAAGATTACGTCGCGCCATAACCTGCTGGGAGGTTTTGATCGCTTTTTCCAATTCATGTGTTCCATAACCCCAGGAAAAAGAGGGGATGGCACGTGGTGGAAAGTCAGCTTGGAAAACATTGCTAAAAGGTCCAATAAGGGTTCCTGTGTTCAGGCGAACCCCAATAGCTGTTTTGCAATGATCTCCCATGATCGTTCCCAGAAATTGGCGGTTTGTTTCGTAATTATTCCCGTCCCAGGAAACACGAATTGGCTGATAATTATTTTTCAGATTACTGGTTATGGTGCCAGCCCCGAGATTTACCCATGATCCTAAAATGGATTCTCCCAAAAAACCTGCATGACTTTTGTTGGAGTAAGGGTGGATGATGGATCCTTTGACCTCACCCCCAAAATTACAGACCTGTCCAATAACGGAATATCTTATAGATGTTGAAGGTTTAAGAGTACTACGTTTTCCCAGGTAAAGAGGGCCTTCTAACGAGCAGAAAGGACCTATTTTGCAATCTTTGTCAATGATAATGGGTCCCTGACTGGCATCCATATGCACAAATTTGCTAAGTTGAGCAGTACTGTGTATGAAAATATGTTTCTCACCAATAGTGGAAAGATCTGCGGGAATTTTTGTCAAAAGGTTGTTATTAGCCTTCCAAAGTTCCAGATCGAAGTTTACAGCGGGAGTGATGAGGTTCAGATAGTCCCATATCCAGTTAGTGTTTTCCTTACAAATAGTCTGATCACATTCGATCGTCTTTAAATTGGCCAATTCATTATGAAAACGGGGGGAGAAATTGATAGCTACACTCGGTTTGGCAGCAATAATGCTCCCATCTTTGACAATGGCTGCATTCTGTTCATTTTCCAGGAGAGCGATTGCAGCAGGGTACATCCATGCTGGGGCTACTGCATTGCAGAATATAGCATTGTTATCAGCATTTTCATTGATGGGAGTGTTCCTGAATCTATTCCGGTGATCTTTTGCCAGAATGGGTCGAATCCATAGCTGTATTCGATCTTCAGTAAAGATTCGTTCAGCTCTTTCCAGATTAGAGTAGATTCCATATCGTAATTCAGCAACAGATCGAAGCAAGGTCAATGGTCCAAAGGGGGACAGGTTTTCAGGTTCAAATAAAATGAGGGGGCGCATGAAATAATCCTATCGCTATGCAATTTACATGATTGGTCACATGAATGTAAACAGCCTCTCTGATGAATCAATGCACAAAGCGTTGGTAATAGTAAGTAAATATGACTAACTTACTTACCTGTATAATTGATTGAAAACGAAGATTGTAAAGTATTATTCTACAAACCTCGATATATGATGCGGGTGGAAATATCTGTTTGTAGTACTCTGGAGTGATATATGAAGAAATCTAACTTTCATTTTGTACGTCAGATCAATGAGGTCTCAGTCCTGCGGATCGTCCGCGATGAAGGGCCGATATCTCGGTCTGAGGTTGCTCGCAAGATGGATGTGTCCAAAGTTATCATTGGTGGAATTGTCAAACGTCTGCTGGAAACCAATATTCTATTCGAGATCGGTAAAGGTGATTCTACAGTTCAAGGTGGCAGACGACCTGTTATGCTGGAGTTCAATGCAAATGCCGGTTTGGGTGTGGGGATTGAGGTCCACTTACACCGGGCCAACATCTTGATCACTAATATGAATGCTGAGATTCTCCACGAGAGTACTGTGAATTTTACAGATAACACTAACCCAAAAGCCATTCTCAAACGCATTGTCAGAACGATTGACAAGATGGTTGGGGATGAAGAAAAAATGAATTCCATTCTTGGCGTAGGACTGGCTTTGCCAGGTATGATAGACTATGATGAGGGGTCCATACGCTCCAGCCATTCTTTAAAAGATTGGGAAGGTTTTCCGCTTAAAGCTTTCCTGGAGGATGCCCTGGATACCAAAGTTTACATCGAGAATGATGTAAAGACTATTACTCTTGGTGAATACCATTGGGGGGCTGGCCAGGATGCCAGGAATGTTGTCTATATCTGGTTAGGAGAGGGGATTGGGGCTGGTATTATCATTAATGGCGATATCTATCGCGGCATTACTGCTTCGGCTGGAGAAATTGGCTATACGGAAGTTTCAGCGCGGGGAATCAAGGGTGGAAAATTTCCCATTCTGTATCGGGGACAGCATCTATTTGGAGAGATACTTACTACACGTAATCTGGTAAGTAGCCTGCAAGAAGCAGTGGATAGTAATGGACAATCAACGCTTCTAACAAAAAGTGATATTAGTCTGAATAGTATTGCAGCCGCTGAAAGAAAAGGTGATCAGCTTGCCCGGGAAGCTCTTAAGGAATTTGGACAGATACTTGGCGTTCTGACGCTGAGTGTGATCAATCTTTTTAATCCTGAGTTAATTATCATGGGTGGTCCTGTGATCGATAAATGTCCACTTGTGCTGGATGAAGCCGCTCAAAGAGCTAAAGCTGATGTTCTGTTGCTTCCTGCTGAAATTGTGAAGATCAAAGCGGGTGCTCTCAAAAGCAGGGCCGGAACTCTTGGGGCAGTTGGCATGGTACTTCAGGACCTGTTTAAACCGCCTATCGTTAATCTGGCGACCTATCGGTCACTGATTCTACCTGAATAAATTAAGTAAAATTGGATTATTTTGAAGATTGTGCAATCTGGTCGCGCAATGAAGCAGCTTTTTCGTAATTCTCAGAGAGTAGCGCCATTTGCAGTTCAATTTCCAGCTTTTCGATCGTAGGTAGTTCACTGGGAACGCCATCATCGGTAATACGATGTTGCAACTCTCTCAGTTGATAGATCTCAGGGCTAAGGTCGGGTTGAGGATCGTCCAAAATATTCTCATACACATGTTTGATCTGTCGCACACCTGCTCTCAGAATACTTAAGGCCTCAGTCTTACTGTTATCCTCAAGTTTGAGCATGGTCTTAGCACTGGTATTCATCATCATCACATAAGGACGATGCTGTTGACTGGAAAAATTCTCAACTGCCTCTGCATAATTGGCAATTAGATTAAGAATATCAAGATTATGCCGAGTATCGCGAATAACACCCTTGTAGTCTTTAAGCTGATGCAAACTTAGATAGCGATGATAATACTGCATTCCCTCCTGGCGTAGATCAAAGGTCTGTCGCGAGTTGAGAGTAAAATCAGATTTAGAAGTTGCCAAAGATCGATAATAGTCCAGGTATGACTCAAATCCGCTGGGGCGCTGTCCGTCAGGTCTACCCTCATAATTCATTTGGATCAATCCCAGATCAACACGCATCTGAATTTTTTTCAGACCATCATCACCCACAATTGCCCGCGCACTTACGCTCAGGGGGTCGAATGACCACTCTTCTAATATTTTACCAATATCCATCGCACTTAATTAAATCTGAATCTTCAGTATCTCCAACTGTTCATTCCTTTTGATGCACTGTGGTTTGTGAAAGGGACTTTTTTAAGAGTGACGAACCCGCAAAAAGTAAGTTAATAAAAGTGAAAAATGCCCTAAACATATTAAATACAACCATTTATAGATTTATGGCCTATATTGTTTATAATCAACA
>JAUVKO010000142.1 GCA_030596225.1 Fidelibacterota bacterium | reverse complement strand
TATTCATTGGAAGAAGCGGCCCGTATTGATGGCGCCAGTCGTTTTATGGCATTCTATAAGATCATCCTGCCCCTGGCATCACCAGCTCTGGTGATCACGGCCCTCTTCTCCTTCATGTCAGCCTGGACTGAGTACATCGTTGCAGCTCAAGTGTTGTGGTATGAGGAGATGTTTACCCTGCCTATCGGTCTGAAATCTTTTCAAGCTAATATGACCACAGAGTGGGGCTTGTATGCCGCTGGTGCAATGATCGTTTCCATCCCTGCTATTGGGCTTTTCCTCTTTTTAACCAAATATTTGATTGGCGGTTTAACGCTGGGTTCAGTCAAAGGCTAAGATTACACATTCTTTTGGATATCTTATGAAATATTCGATTACTTTACTAATTAGACGGAGGTTAGCTGTATGAAAAAGGGTGTGCCATATTTCCCTTCGATACGATTACTCCGCAAGCACTCAGGGACCTTTTTGCAATATCTCATAAGTCAGACGCTGAGTGATTTTGGCGATGAAAGAGTCAAAATTGTATCGAAGCGAATGTGGCTCTCGAAGAGTCTAAGGACAAGTCGTCAACAGCTTGACATACAACGATTCATCTCAATCGGATTATTAACATTATTATCCCTCGTAATAGTATTAGGTTGCGAATCACTATCAACCAAGAAACAGCCTCTTGGCACTGAATGGAAATTGAAGTATGATCCCGATCGAGAAGGTCTGCGCCAGGGATGGTTCGATACAGATCATGATCGCTCAGATTGGGAATTAACTACTGTTCCCGGAAACTGGTCGGATGCTGAATATGATGGTTTTGCCTGGTATGCTACCGAGATTAAAGCGAAAAGCTTCCCCACGGGATATAATCTGGCTCTGGTTTTTGATTCCGTTGATGACAATGCAGTAATTTGGCTGGATGGTCGCTTATTCGGGAAACAAATGGGCTATGGAATAAAATTCTTTTTAGACATTGGAGAGAAATTAGCAGATGGAGCGACACACCAGCTAGTGTTGCGCATTGAAGATACAGGGGGATCTGGAGGTATCAATGGAGCCGTTTATCTGGAGCCCTATCAAGATGAGGTGGATTTGTTAAGAACTGAAGCGAGTAAGCAGGCTGCGCCAAATGCACCGGATTGGGTGAAGAACGCTAATATTTATGAACTATTTGTTCGTTCCCATGGCGAGGAAAGAACCTTTAGCGCTGTGGTAAAGGATCTGGATCGTATTCAAGCCCTGGGAATAGATTTGATCTGGCTCATGCCGATTCATCCAATTGGAGTTAAAAATCACAAATTTTCCCCTGGATCACCCTATGCTGTGAAGGATTACTATAAGGTGAATCCACGATTTGGCAGCATAGATGATTTTAAGAATCTGGTTGATGCTGTTCATGCCAGAGATATGCATATAATTCTGGATATGGTAATGAATCACACTTCCTGGGATAACCCCCTTATAGAAGAGCATCCGGAATGGTATTCGCATAATGAAGAAGGTGAAATCGTATCACCAAACGATGGTTGGTGGGATACTGCAGATTTGAATTATGACAAACCAGAACTCAGAACCTGGATGATTGAGATGTTAGGCTGGTGGATCCAGGAGACCGATGTTGATGGTTTCCGTTTCGATGTGGCTGAATTGGTTCCCCATGATTTTTGGGAAGATGCTAAAGCAGCTTGTCAGAAAATAAATTCGGATGTCTTCTTCCTGGCTGAAGGTGATAAACCGGACCTTCATTTGAATGGCCATGATATGACCTATTCCTGGAACATCTGGGATCTTGTGACAAAAACAGCGCAAGGCAATGCCACAGTCAGTGAGATCAAAAAGAGTTATGAGAATGAGCAGTATCAATATCCCGGAAATGCTCTACGAATGCGCTTTACTGAAAACCATGATAAACAGAGATCCAGGTCCTTAATTGGAGACAAGCAGCTGAATAAAACAGCGTGGGCATTTGTTGCCCTGATGAAGGGAAACCCACTCATTTATGCTGGACAGGAAGTTGGTGCAAAAGAGCGGGTTGATATTCATCGGGATGGTGTAATCTATTGGTCCAGAGCTGATCGGAATCTAGAAACTGCTATGGGGGAAATTCTCAAATTGAGAAAAACCTGGATCAAACCTGAGTCTCAGTTCAAGATCATTTTAGCTAATGATGCGAAAAAGGTCATCGCTTATAAACATGGCCCCCTTTTGACCTTTTTTAATTTTTCACAAGATACATTTAAGTTCTCTGCAGCCGGGATGGACTCGGTGCTTTTCGGAAACTTAATTTTGAATACAGATAGTACATTATCGCTATTACCAAAAAGTTTTGGAGTTATAAAGTGAAAACAATTTATAAATTATTGATAATACAGATATTAGCTATGTCTTTATTTAGTCAGTATGACGCAAATATATTGTATTGGGAACCTGAACAGGTGTTTCAGGGGGATACAGTTAATATTTATTACAATTTACAGAACGGTGCCCTTCCAAATTCGGTATCACCTGTGCAGTTACACCTAGGTTATAATAGTTGGACTAATGTGAATCAATATACAATGGAAGAGCAAACAGACGGTTGGTGGATGTATCATTATGCTATACCTGGAAATGCTGAATCCATAAATTTTGTTTTCCGAAATGTAGCTGGTACTGAGTGGGATAACAATAATACTGCAGATTATCTCGTTCCTGTTAGTATTCCCGGTATGTGGACACCCATGTTTCCGGGTCCCAATGACACAATTCGTGTTCGCAGACAAAATAATGTGGCGACCAATTTATGGTGGGGTGTGAATAGCTGGAATGAACCATTAGCCGTTTATCAACCCGAGAATACTTCTGTTGGTGGAGCAGGGCAATCTGTAGAAAGTATTATGAATGGTCCGGATGCAAGCGGTGAATATTGGGTGGATATTGGTCCTTTCAACGATGTTCATCAGGTGGTGAGTATGGTGGATTTTGTTTTTAATTGGGATAATCGAAATAGTTGGGATAATAATAATGGGGCAGACTATCATTTCCCCATTTCATATGAGCCGGGAATCGATGATCCGACCATCACCATTACAAATATTGAAAATGGGCAAGCATTGGCAAGTGATCAATTGGTTCAAGTGAGCACATTAAATACAGTTTATGCTGAAGTTCTTTTAGATGGAGTTACAAAAACTATCACCTCCGGTGGTGATTTTGAATTTACTTTTAATACAGCAGATTTGAGCTTTGGCCGACACCAACTGACCGCTTTTGCCAGGCGTGATAATCAAAGAGTTATGATGGATATAAAAACCGTGTGGAAAGCGCCGACTATCATAGAGGAAGCTTTCCCTGGTGTTGATAATTTAGGTGTTCACGATCGGCTTGACGGAACAGTTACATTTGCTCTGTTGGCGCCGGGTAAAGCATTCGTCTCGCTTGTCGGTGATTTCAATAGCTGGGATGCCGATACCGGTCTCATGAAATATGACGCTGCCAAAGACATCTACTGGCTTAATATTCCACTTTCTGCCGGAAGTTACGAATACATGTATGTGTTGAATAGTGAAAAAACTGTAGGCGATCCCTTTGCAACCGACGTGAATTGGACTGATGCTTCAGGAAATGAACATTGGGCATCAGAAAACCAGAAATCTGTTGCTCACATTGGAGGGGAAGCATTTTCTTGGTCTGATCATGAGTTTGTAAAGCCTGAAATGAAGGACCTGATCATCTATGAAACTTTGATCAGAGACTTTACTGCTACTGGTGACATTACCGGAATGATTGCTAAACTGGATTATCTGAAAGATCTGGGAATAAATGCTATCGAATTACTCCCGCCAACTGAATTTCCCGGTGAGAGTTCCTGGGGTTACAATCCAGCATTTTTTATGGCAGTTGAGTCTACCTATGGAACCCCTGAAGACATGAAAAACTTTGTCAATGAAGCTCATGCACGCGGGATTGCTGTCTTGGTTGACTTAGTCTTTAATCATGCTGATGGAAGTTCACCTTATGAGCAGATGTATGGTACAGACTATGATAATTCGCCCTATATGCACGCAGAAGGGAATGATTGGGGCTTCCCTGATTTTGATCATGGCAGGACGGGTACTCAAGCACTTACCTCAGCAACTGTCCGACATTGGATAAAAGAATATCACGTTGATGGCTATCGCTATGACCATACACCGGGAATAGGATGGCATGGCACTGCGGAGTTTGGGGTTAGTTATTTTTCTAATGAGGCATACGTGGAGGACAATGACGTCTATCAGATTGCTGAGCATTTTTGGGATGATATTTGGAGTCTGATACAATCCACCCACATAAGTTCTCATTGGCACGATGCATTTCACGATCAGATGAAAGCCAACCTCCGTCAAGGTGATTTTGAAGGGTCTACCTATGGTGATATGACCAAGACACAGCGGGGGATAGATTTTTCTGCAGATGGTTTTCTGGATGCTGAGGCTTGCGTGAACTATCTGGAAAGTCATGATGAACAACGGGTCATCTTTGAAGCTCAAACCAATGGTCTTAGCTATGACCAGGCGCTTAAAAAAGCTGAGCTTGCTGCAGAAGTACTATTTACCAGTACGGGGATTCCTATGCTATACATGGGTGCTGAATTAGGCATGGATACAGAGCGGACCCTTGATTATAATCCTATTCGTTGGTATTATCTGGACAATCCACAGCTTTCACTGTTGCATGAAAAGTATCAAAAATTGATCTGGCTCAGAAATAATTATGCAGCACTAAGATCTAACAATATTGATGTGGTTTATAAATCGAGCACGCGAAAAGTGATCATTCATCATCGTACTTTGGATGGCACTCCCAGTGTTGTTGTGGCTATAAATTTTAATACTTCAGATCAAACCCTGGATATTGAATTCCCAGGGGCCGGTACCTGGTATGAATATACACAGGGTGAAACAATTGATCTTGCAACGAGTGTATACGGATCATACACAATACCAGCATCTTCCGCCAGGATCTTCACCAATGTGCGTCAGTGGGTCAGTACGGATGATCAGGCGAGTTTGCCTACAGAATATGCCCTGCAACCAGCCTTCCCCAATCCGTTTAACTCGTCCACTACTATCCGTTTTGATTTACCGGAAGCATCTTCAGCCGGCTTAAAGGTTTATGATGTTCGCGGAAGAGAAGTATGGTCGCATAAAGAGGGAATAGCACACTATGCAGCCGGTTCCCATGAGATCATCTGGAATGGAAGCAATGATCAGAATGAATCTGTAGCAGCGGGGATTTATTTTGTTGAACTGCGAACACCGGATTTTCGGAAAATTCAAAAGTTAATGTTGATCAAATAGTATTTGAATTGAATTAATCCCGAAGGGATGACAGAATTATAGAATACAAATCCAACAAAGGAAAAAATCCCGAAGGGATGAAATAGTTCAATCATGGCTGGAACATATTCGCAAATATATATCCAGATAGTTTTTGCCCCAAATGGTCGTACCAATCTTCTCCAAAAACCGTGGCGAGAAGAATTATTCAAATGGGTGAAGAAATAACACCCTTTCAGGGTTGGACCTTAATGGTGAATAAATCTATACTTCTAGCACCCCTTCGGGGTTTTAAATAGAAATAAACCAATAATTATGAAAAGACTCCTTTCACTCTCTTTAGTCATGTTCTTGCTTGACTGCAGCTCTGACCCAAATCTCATACTTCCCACAATGAATCTAGCCCCTGGCAGTGAACGTGAAATTGCCTACACAGATAAAGGTAACGCTTTTTGGGTTACCCGGACTGGTGGATATAACAGTTCCCCCTGGCATGGTCTGACCGCCTCTAAACGAGCTTATTTTGAAGATTTTTTTATATATGCTGATGGAGAACTACTACCTCGGGAATTAGCTGAGATCAGCGTTGATCCTATAAAATTAGTACGAGAATATCCAGATCTGGGGGTTCGGGAAACCTGGAC
>JAUVKO010000243.1 GCA_030596225.1 Fidelibacterota bacterium | reverse complement strand
AGGTGTATAAGGTCGAAATTGATGGATGTTGGCGTGAATAACGCCGGCGCTGATGTTGGATAATATTGATAGTGGTAACGTAGAGACATTGCCCCGCCTATGTCCACCGCATATTGCGGGGTTCCGGGATCTTCGACATGCTATGTCTCTACGTTACCACCACCAATATTATCTAGCATCAGCACCGGCGTTATTCACGCCAACATCCATCAATTTCGACCTTATACACCTATACCCTCAGGATTGCGGTTTAGGATCAAGATCCTTCACGATGTTCAGAATGACACGGCCACCCTATACCCTATACCCTATACCCTATACCTCTATACACTTTTACACTTTTGTTCAAACAGTAAAAGAAAAGTTCGTTCTCTTCGTTTGACCTGTCTATCGAAGCTTCAGCGTAGATAGATTCGTTGTAGAAAAAAGAAACTACAGGAAGAGGATCAAGATGCTTCGACCCTTTGTCCCTCGTCCCTCGACTCCGCTCGGGATGACGGCTCGGGATGACGGCTCCAGTCTACGCCAAAAGGCTACGACCTGGCAGGCGGGATGACGGCTCAGGACAGGCTCAGCACATGACACCTCCTCCACATGCCAGATAACGCTTTTGTTCAAACAGTAAAAGAAAAGTTCGTTCTCTTCGTCTGACCTGTCTATCGAAGCTTCAGCGTAGATAGATTCGTTGTAGAAAAAAGAAACTACAGGAAGAGGATGACACAATCACCCTATTCCCTACTTATCACCAAACTTGCAGCTTCCAACAATTTTCAATTTTAACTCTTCAATTTTCAATTATCTGGTTTTCCCACTTTTGAGAATTACCTTCTGCGCGATGTACAACACCTGGCGAAAATTTAAAGAGAAAATTAAATTATTTAATCTTGGTTGGCTACTGCTGGCCAGCTTTAGTATTATCCTTTTTGTGCTCGGCATTTGGGAGATCCTGGAACAACAGGTCTTCAACCAGGGAATCGAATCTACAGCTCTGATAGAACTAGTGATCAGGGGCTTTTTAGTCTTTTCCCTGCTGGGCGGCTGGACCATCTGGATCGTCTATCATTTTCGCAAGCAACTCATTGAACAACTTTCTGTCACCGAGGATCGTTATCGTAACATCGTTGAGAATTCAGCAGATGCCATCATCACCATCGATCCAGAAAACCATATTGAAAGCTGGAATAGGGGCGCAGAGCGCCTCTTTGGCTGGAGTGCTCATGAAGCCATCGGTAAACCGCTGGGCATGATGATTCCCGCTAAGCTGCTCCAGGCAGGTGAATTGCTCTGTTTAGCCTATGGGGTCACTCAAGCCACTGAGGTGAAGAATTACCAGACAGAACGTCTGAATAAGCAGGGTCATCATATTCCGGTCAATCTGACAGAAACAGCCCTTATCTCTAAGGGGAAAGTCATTGGTCGCTCCCAGATCATCCGGGATATTTCTGAACTTCAAACCATTGAACACCAGATGCGCCAATCAGATCGCCTGGCAACAGTGGGACAATTAGCAGCCGGTGTCGCCCATGAGATCGGTAATCCGCTCACCTCAATCTCCTCCCTGGTGCAGCTTCTGGAGCGCCGCATGAAGAACCCGGATCACATTGCCAAACTGGGTCGTATTCGTGCCAATATTGAACGTATTACCAAAATCGTGCACGAACTAGTCGATTTTACGCGACCCCATGCGACCAATGTTCAGGCAGTTCAGATCAATGATGTCATCCAGAATGCCGTTGGACTCATGGCCTATGACAATCGCAGTCAGAAAATAGATATCGAGTTAGACCTGACCCCTAACCTACCCCGCATAAAAGCATCACCGGATAAATTGCATCAAGTTGTGGTAAACTTATTGGTCAATGCCTTTGATGCTTTAAAAGAGCAGGGAGATACGATTAAGATCATCACTGCCGAAAATCATGCTTCAGTATCCATTCGAGTGGAAGATAACGGCGGGGGTATGGATCCAATAGTTATGGATAAGATATTCGAGCCATTTTTCACGACCAAAGATGTGGGTAAAGGTACTGGATTGGGGCTGTCAGTGAGTCATGGCATCATTAACAGCATGAATGGCAAATTGATTGTTGACAGCCAGCCGGGTAAGGGCGCAACCTTTTTGATCGAGATACCAAAGGAAAATTGAATATGAACAACACTTCAGTATTGATCGTAGATGACGAACAGGAGATTCGGGATTCCTTGTCAGAAGTATTAACTGATGAAGGTTACCTGACTTACACAGCAGAGAATGGTGTTGTAGCACTGGAAATGCTGGAGGATCTGCATTACGATATCATTATTTCAGATATCAAAATGCCGGAGCTGGATGGTGTTACCCTACTCCAGAAGGTTAAAGAACAAGCACCGGATACTTTTGTTATTTTGATCACTTCTTACGGCTCCACTGAAACAGCTATTGACGCCATGCGCCATGGAGCCATCGACTATATTCTGAAACCCATTGATTTTGACGAGCTTATTCTACGCATTAAAAACATCGATCTTCATAAAGAACTGTTAAGAGAAGTCCGTTTCCTGAGACAGGAGATCTCTGCTCAATACAATTATGAGCATATCATCGGTGAAAGCGTGGCCATGAAGAAGATGTACAGACTAATTGACAAGGTTGCACCTTCAACATCCACGGTTTTAGTGGCCGGACGTAGCGGAACCGGAAAGGAGTTGGTAGCACGAGCTATTCATGCCCGCTCTGAACGCGCCCACAGGCCCTTTGTGGCTATTAATTGCGGTGCCATACCTGACACTCTGTTTGAATCTGAATTATTTGGATATAAGAAAGGTGCCTTTACCGGTGCATCCAGAGATAAAGATGGTGTATTCAAAGCAGCCGTCGGGGGAACCCTTTTTCTGGATGAAGTTGGTGAGATTCCCCTCCAGGTTCAGGTCAAATTGCTGCGTGTTATTGAAATGCGCGAGATCAAACCTTTGGGGAGCAATACGATCATTCCCATTAACGTACGCCTGATCGCAGCTACCAATCGTGACCTTGCCAAAGAAGTTGAGAGAGGGACCTTTAGAGAAGATCTGTATTATCGTCTGAATATTATTGAGATCTATCTGCCTGCTCTTTCTGAGCGCAAAGATGACATCCCGCTGTTGGTCAAACATTTTATCAATAAATATAACGGGGAACTCAAACGACGCATCATTGGTGTCGATAACGATGCCATGAAGAGTCTGGTGAATTACAAGAGGAAAGGTGAAGTCCGGGAACTGGAGAACTTTGTTGAACGTGCAGTGCTCCTCAGTGATGGCGATATGATCTCCATAGAAGATTTGCCCGAACAAGCCCAGAATTCAAGTGAATCCGCCTACCCTGATAATCTCAAGGAAGCAACCCGTAATTTTGAAAAGTCTCATATCGAAAATGTTTTAGATCGGTTCGAAAGTGACAAGGCAAAAGCAGCTGAAATTCTGGGAATCGGTTTAAGCAGTCTTTACCGGAAGATCGATGATCTGGAAATAGATTCTGAAAGTGAATGATTTTGTAACATA
>JAUVKO010000191.1 GCA_030596225.1 Fidelibacterota bacterium | reverse complement strand
ACCTAGTGACACTGAAATATTTTTTGAATCTACAGGATCGTACTCATCCAATCCGATAAAAATGTCATCTGTTGTGGTCAGCCAACCCCCTGCGGACATATCGATGGTGGCATTTAGCTTCTCGCCACCGGTCCGTGTGACCATATTGATAATCCCACTCATGGCCTGGCCATATTCAGCGTTAAAAGTACCAGAGACTAATTGTAGTTCCTGAATAGCATTTTTATCAACTTCAACAATAGCACTTCCATCATAACCATCTGAGACAGGTATACCATCTATCCAGTAAACTACTTCCCGGGCTCGTCCTCCACGAATATGCAATCCGCCACCTGCATCTTTAGTAACACCGGACTGAAGTTCTAATACTTCTGAAATTTCCTCAACCGGTAAGTCATTTATCATTGCACCATCGACATGCACTTGCGAGCTTGTTCGATCTCGTTGAACCTTAGGACGCTTAAAAGTTACAACAACAACTTCTCCTTCAAGCAATTCACTGCTTAACTCAAGCTTAATTTCGGTTGTGAGATCAATGGCAATGATAACGCCCGTCATGCGACCCGGCGTATAGCCAATCATATTGGCTGCCAGGGAATACTCCCCGGGAGGAATATTCAGGATGATAAAGGATCCATCCAGATCAGTTGCGCCCCCTAAATAGGTCCCTTGAATGACAATATTACAGCCGATAAGTGGTTCACCTGTTGCAGCATCATGAATCGTTCCAGCCAATTTGCCACTGGTACCGGCAAAAACACTGGTCAACATTAAGCCCAGCAAAAATGACAGGCGAAAAATAAAATTGCAGTTTCTAGCTTTCATTGACAGGTCCTGATAATTGAATATATGGAATTTCTTTGATACGCTCTTCATAAATTTTGACGTGGTTATCCTTTTCCATAGCTAGTAATGTTTTTTCAAGCTGAACCGGTGCCCCCTGAGATCGGATCTGCGCTTCAAGTTGCTTATAAGTGACATTTATATCAAGGTGTTCTTGTTTTTCTGCCATACTACGGAATAAAAATAATTTATCACTATAGTTCCATGGTTTTGTCCATGTATTTAACTCTTGGCCAAATATTGGATCGGCAGCTTGCCCCAGTTCTTCAGCAGAGACCCATCCCATTTGTCCGTCATTGGGTAATTCGGAGTATGTGACGCCATTATCTGTAATTTTTGCAGTGGGTATTCCCCTAATCAGCTTTGCGTAAGCCTCTAAAGCTGTTACAGAATCCTGGAATACCAGGAACTCAACATTCCTATACAGAATGTCAGCGCCAATTGAAGCATCAGTTTGATCAATTTGGGCTAGATAATTTTGACTGATAGTAACAGTATCAGCAAAGCTTGTCTGCCAGGTTTTGATTCTCCAAAGATCCTGTCTTTTTTGAATAGCAGTCTGAGTCTGTTCTTTTCGATGAACACCTGCATGCATTGCTTCTGTGATCAGTGATCGACGTACTAGGATGCCGGAAATTAATTTTTGCAGATCCCGCACATCAACAACAGCATTAAGATGTTCTACTTTGCTGTCCTGAAGATGTGGGGTTAGCATAGCAATAGTCCAATCACCATTTATGGAATTACAGACAGAGATAGATGCCTGATTTGATTCTGCCAGAGAGTTTTGCAATTCATCTTTCGGTGTTTGTTTCACCATATCAAATAATGCAGTGCACCCGTTCTCGTTAAACTGAACATTCAATCCAGCCAATACTGTTTTCGTGTAAGCATTTGCTATGGAATCACTCCGGATTACCTGCCACTCCTGACTCAGCCTCTGGCGTGCGGTAGCAAATTCTCTTGGACGGATAAACAGGGGAGCTTTTTTCTCAATTAATTTAATAATGCTATAACCATCACCTAATCGCACGGGATGACTTAGCTCACCAATATCCAATGCATTAATGGTGGCCATCAACCGCGGGTGAATATCCTCCAGAGAGATAAAGCCTAGATCCTTAATTCCCTCAATTGGTTCAAGCTGCCAGCGTTCATAAGTGAGCAGGGCTGATTTCAGATCAGAATGATGAGACTCGTGAAGATGAAAACGGCTCTTTTCTTTGATGAGCATTTGCGCTAATGCTTCAGGAGTAGGCTCCCTTTCAGTAGTTGATATTTCAGCCCACCATGCATCCAGAATGGCCTGTTCAGCTTGTCGATTTAGTAGTTCCTGGGCAACAGGATCTTCATCCATATTCTTTATATGCCAGTCTTTGAGGATCAACTCTTCATGTAAAGCACTGCGAAGAATTTTATTCCGATCAGGGAGGTTATCCGGTATGCCGGTTATCTTGAGGTATTTCTGATAATGATTAAGAAATTCAGCCTGGTTAACAACTCCCCCATCATAGGATGCCAGTTGAGCTGTATTGTCGCTGCAGCCAAATCCAGATAATAACATCGCAACTATCAGGATCCCACTGATCTTATAATTCCGTTTGTTATCTATTCTTAACATCATTTAGTTTTATACTTATATACCCTACCACTATTCGGTATCATTACCGCTTCATTAGAATGGTTTGAATCAAGCCTAAGAGTCCAGTTATCAGGACCGCCGGCTCCAAACACTTGGCTATCCGGTGTCCAGTTCACTTCACCTGCATTAAATACAGCAAGTAGCGTATCCACGCCCATGACTCGTTGAAAAGCAAAATGCCCCTCATCATCAGCCAGCACTGTTTCATAGGATCCACGGCGTAAAGACGGCTCGCTATTTCTTAATTGAATAACAGATTGATAATAGGTAAATAAATTTTCATGCACCTGGATTTTGTAAGGACCAAAGGGTTTTCCGTATGGGTGGGTAAGCTCATCTTCATAAACAATATCACTCCAAACCATGGGTTTACGACAATCCGGATCATCAGCACCCCACATTCCCACTTCATCACCATAATACACAAAAGGTGCACCTATATATGAAAACTGAAAAAGTAACAGCGTACGCTGTAATAATCGCTGGCTTTCATCAGGCTCACCAAGATAAAATGCTGTATGATCCCTTGAGCTGGAATTATGATCAATACCTCTGTCAGGATTACTTACCCTGCTTGCTAATCGATCTGTATCATGGCTGTTAAACAGACTCATGAGTCCATATTGGTTTTGCTCACGATAATTGTCGCGAACAATGGCCAACAATGAATCCATAGCCGCAGGAGAAACCTGTTGCTCCTGATCCAGCATACCTCGAAATAGTGCATCACCAAATTTATAATTCATAACAGCATCAAAAATGTCACCGTGTAGCCATTCTGTGGCATCAAGCATCAGGTTTTCCTGATAATCTTCCCACCAGACTTCGCCTACCAGATAACTTTCCGGGTTTATTTCGCGGGTCCATTTTCTAAACTCTCGCCAGAAGTCCATTGAAACCATTTCTGCCACATCCAGGCGCCATCCGTCAATTCCGTCTGAGGGGTCACCATCACCATTTGGATCCATCCAACGTTTAACGACAGCGTGAATATGATTATTTACAGCATCAATCGGACCATGTTCATCCTCAGCCAATTCAGGCAGGTCTTTTACACCATACCAACCTTTCCAATCAAATTCATCTTCCGGAGTAGTCGGGTCATCGTAGCTAAGGATTGAGAACCAATCTGCGAACTCACTCTCGGCTCCATTCTTGCGGACATCATTTAGAGCCCAAAATGGGATACCCGTATGATTAAAGACACCATCAATAATGATCTGCATGTCACGGGAATGCACCTGCTGAATAAGCTCCAGAAATAGTGAATCAGCACTAGTCCAGGTCCAGGTGTTTGGATCGTTGGGATTTTCCTGGGTCCATAAATTCTCATCACCGGCTGGATCAGGTCCAAAATTATTATCCACATGGTGCCACATTGAACAGCCATATTTATGTAAGGATGGTGATTCAAAAATAGGATTCAGATATAGAGAGGTCACGCCCAGTTTCTTTAAATAATCAAGTTTATCGATAACCCCTTGTAGATCACCACCATATCGTCGCAATTGAGCATTGTACCAGAAATCTTCACCAGTGGCTGCCTCCCATGGCTGAAGTTTGTACCAGTCAGAACCCCATGGAGATGGTTGCCAACCCTCAGGATTTGCGTAAGGCCAGGTCCCGGTCAGACTCTTGACATCAGGATCGTTGCTGGGATCACCATTACGGAACCGATCAGGAAATAATTGATACCAGACTGCATCTTTGCTCCACTCTGGTACAGCGGTAAGAGCTATGCCCGGATCTGGTTCTATTACAGCTTCTTGACTAGCACTGCAAGACCACAAAAGAACTGTAGCCAGCATCAGAATAAGGATAATTACATGCAAAGCCGGGGTTCTTTTCATATCAGCCATTCCCCTCATTTTCACAAGGCAGTAAGTGTGCTTTTATCAGGTAAATATGCATTTTAATAATTAGTAACCCTTCTCTGAGTTACGCTTGGCCAAATTATTGTTATCACTACCCTATGTCAAGATAATTTCAATGCTATTTACAAACAAAAACCCCTCCCTGAGCCATGCCCATAATTTCTTGATTTTTATAGTGATATAGTTACAAATATTACTGTTTCCCTTCATAGAGTTTCTGC
>JAUVKO010000075.1 GCA_030596225.1 Fidelibacterota bacterium | reverse complement strand
GCTCTTATTCCAGAGAATAAATATCTGTGGGAGAGCAAATTGTTTGCTCTGAATATGATCGGCGATGATGAAGTTACTCTGCAAACAAAGGTTGATATGTTTGCTCAATTTCCGGATAATCATGATCTGGGAGAAGAAATTGCCGAAGATTACATCGCAAATGGGATATACGACAAAGCGAAAGCAATGGCTGAGTCACTTTTATCGCTAAATCCAGACAATAAGAATCTAACAAATATCATTCGTGAAGCTGTGGAAGCAACCGGTGGTGATGTGATCAGTTTCCTTAAGAGTGAATATGAGAATAATCCGGAAAATATCTCTAATGCACAAGAATATGGCCGTGAACTGAGAGCAGTTGGGGAAACCAGAACAGCAATATCAGTTTTTGAAGGAATTTTGAAAATCTCTCCCGAAATGACCAATATCATGAAAGACCTGGTGCAAACCTATGGTGAAATTGGGCAGACAAAAGATGTTATCACGATGCTCAAGAAACTCAATACGGCAAACCCGGATGATATTCGCATTTATTTTGATATGACTGAAGCATATATTGCAGATGGACAGTTGAAGTCTGCTATGGCCTGGGCCGGTAAGGCATTGAAGATGGATAAAAACAATGGACAGGCTTATGCAAATCGGGCTTCAGTATATGAAGCAGTTGCCATCAACTGCTCTGGCTCTGTTCCTGATTTTGATGATAAACTGGTATTCATGATGGCTTATGAAGATTACAATATTGCAAAAGCAAAAGGATATCACAAGGCTACCAATAAGATCGATTTTCTTAAGGAAGCCCGTATTCCTCAAAGTGGCGATTGGTTTTTCAATAAAGACGATTATGTCAAGAGTGGTAAAGCTAAACCCAGGAAGGAATGTTACTCCTGGCTTAAACGCAGTGTAACTGCTCCAGAAAAATAGCGACAACGCTCGGTCCAATGAAAATTGCCATAGGTTCGGATCATGCTGCCTACAAAGCAAAGGCCGAGATAAAGCAGTTTCTGGAATCTCTGGATCATGAGATAATTGATGAGGGAACTTACTCTGAAGATTCTTGTGATTATCCTGATTATGCTGCAAAAGTAAGTCGATCTGTCCAAAACGGAGTTGCCGAGAAGGCGATCCTGATCTGTGGGACAGGTCTTGGTATGTCAATTGCCGCCAATCGCTTTGAGGGAATTCGGGCTGCTCTTTGTTATAAAAAAGAATTGGCAATTCTAAGCAGATTACACAACGATGCAAACATCTTGTGTTTAGGTGCCCGGACCCAATCCGTTGCCTCCATGAAGTATATTATCAGTGCCTGGCTGGAAACTGAATGGGAAGGCCATCGACATGCTGCTCGATTAGACAAAATTGAATCAAATCCAAGAGGTCAACATGCTGACTGATCTGAAATCCACCGATTCACAGATTTATGCTGCTATCATGGCAGAACGTGATAGAGAGAATGAAACCCTGGAACTCATTGCATCTGAGAATTTTGTAAGCAAGTCAGTATTGCAGGCTGCAGGCAGCGTTATGACCAATAAGTACGCTGAAGGATATCCCGGTAAAAGATATTATGGTGGTTGCGAAGCTGTTGATCGGGCTGAAGACCTGGCCAGAGATAGAGTTAAGCAACTATTTGGTGCTGAATATGCTAATGTCCAGCCTCATTCCGGTAGTCAGGCAAATATGTCAGTGTATTTCACACTGGTGCAGCCAGGTGATACGGTCCTGGGTATGGATTTAGCCCATGGTGGTCACCTGACCCATGGATCTCATGTAAATTTTTCAGGTAAATTTTACAATATCGTTGCTTACGGTGTTAAAGAGGACACGGGGCGTATTGACTATGATATGGTCCGGGATCAGGCAAAAAAATATAAACCAAAGATGATCATTGCCGGTGGTAGTGCTTATCCCAGACATTATGATTTCAAGATCTTTCGTGAGATAGCCGATGAAGTTGGCGCTTTCCTCATGGCGGATGTAGCCCATCCTGCAGGCTTGATTGCAGCCGGTGAGCATCCAAGTCCAATGCAGCACTGTCATGTAGTCACCTCAACTACCCACAAGACCTTGCGCGGTCCGCGTGGCGGGTTGGTAATGATGGGCCAGGATTTTGAGAATCCCTTTGGGATCGTTGCTCCAAAAAGTGGTCGCACGAAGATGATGAGTGAATTGTTGGACAGTACAGTCATGCCTGGAATACAAGGTGGTCCACTAATGCATGTGATTGCTGCTAAAGCAGTAGCATTTGGGGAGGCTCTGGAGCCCTCATTTAAGATCTATGCCAAGCAAGTTATCGCAAATGCAAAGGCCTTGGGTGAAACCTTGAGTGAGTATGATTTTCGCCTGATATCCGGTGGAACAGATAATCATTTATTATTAATTGATCTTACCGACCGGAATATTAGCGGTAAAAAGGCAGAACGCATTTTAGAAGAAGCCGGAATGACCACCAATAAAAACATGGTTCCTTTTGATAAACGCAGTCCACTCATAACAAGTGGAATTCGTATTGGAACCGCGGCGTTGACCACTCGAGGCTTTAAAGAAGCTGAGATGAAAGCGATTGCCGGATTCTTTCACGAAGTGCTTGATGATCCGGATAGTGAAAATGTGATTAGCTCGGTAAATTCCAAGGTCGCTGATCTGGTGAAAGGTTTCCCTCACTATCAGGATGTAGAGTAACCTTCATGAATTGTCCTCAATGTCAACAAGATGATACCAGGGTCATAGACTCGAGACACACTCAGGATGGTCGTGCCATACGACGCCGGAGAGAATGCAGCAGTTGCGCATATCGCTTCACAACCTACGAATACGTCGAAATCCAACCACTGTTGGTCATTAAAAGCAATCAACGTCGTGAACCTTTTGACCGTGAAAAGATTCTTAAAAGTATAGCAATTGCTTGCAGTAAACGACCTGTCAGTAGTGCCCAGATGAATGAAACAGTTGATACGATCATTCAGGATGTGAATACTTTTGGCTCGTCAGAAGTGCATGCCAAAGATATTGGTGAATTGGTCATGAAACATTTGAAGGACCTGGATGAGATCGCCTATGTAAGGTTTGCCAGTGTTTATCGCAAATTTGAGGATGTCAAAGAATTTAGAGCCGAACTGGATGAAATATAGTTATCCAAATTAAACCACAACTATGAATGAATCATCATGATCAATATCAATAATCTTCATAAATCTTTTGGAGATCTGGTTGTTTTGGATGGGATCAATATGGATGTCCATGATGGCCAGACGATGGTTGTTATGGGAAAGAGTGGTACAGGCAAAAGTGTCTTGCTCAAGCTCATCACACGTCTTCTTTATCCGGATTCAGGGCGAATCTTTATTGATGATGATGATCTGGGAACACTTTCCGGTAAAAGTTTGGACAAATGCCGTCTAAAATTTGGTATGCTATTTCAATCTGCAGCACTTTTTGACAGTTTAAATATCTATGACAATGTGGGGATAGGTCTTAGAGCATATAATCGCTATTCAGAGTCGGAGATAAAATCTATTACAGCGGATAGCCTTGAGAAAGTTGGATTGTCGGATGTCGGTGATAAATACCCGGCTGAATTAAGTGGTGGTATGCGGAAACGTGTTGGTCTCGCACGGGTAATGGCCATAAAACCAAAATACATCCTCTATGATGAGCCAACCACGGGACTTGATCCCGTGACCAGTGCCCAGATCGCTAAATTGATCAAAGAGGTGCAGTCCGATCCGAATATCACAAGTATTATCGTTACCCACGATATACCCACAGGTTTTTTTCTTGCAGATCAAATTGTTTTACTGGATAACGGGAACTTTTCCTTTACCGGTAGCGTCGAAGAAATGAAGAATTCACAGTTGGAATCTGTGCAGGATTTTATTAGTGGATATAATGAAGATCTAGATTTGAAACACAGGTAAGTATTTGATCAAAAATCAATTATTCTGTCCCACATCAAAAGCAGCACTCGCTTTGGCTGATGAAAGTTTGTTAAATGTGATCAATGCCTGGTTAGAAGACACTGAAATGCTATATAAGAATGGTGATCCAATAGCCAAACCTGCCCACGCTTTGTTGGTGGATAAGCAACAAAAAATAGCTTATCCGATCAATGGCGGAATCCCTCAGCTTTTGCCTCAATATGCTATATCACTAGAGGGGCTAAATTATGGGAATACCGTTGTTTAGCGGTGGGTGGAAACCTATATTCGCGCGTTTAAAATGAGGAGAGCTTAAAAAGAAAAACGTTACTGGGCATTACAGAGGAGAAACCTCGCAAAATATTAGGAACTTAACGTTCATCTTTTTAAAGTTGACACCGAATGATATCATGCCATTCGGTTTTTTTTGAATGAGGAGTTAGATACAATGAAATCGCATAAATTATTAAGCATCTTGATAGGGAGCACGTTGCTCATATCGACTGCATTTTCACAAAGTGCCTTGTTTCTGTTGATTGCACCAGGTGCCAGAGCTGGTGGAATGGGTGAGGCTCAAGTAGCTCTGGCGGATGATTCATATGCTACTTACTGGAATCCTGCAGGTTTGGGTTTTCAGGAGAGTTATGAACTTGCAGGAATGCATGTGAATTGGTTGCCGGGCCTAGTTGATGATATGTATTATGACTTTTTAGCAGGCGTAGCTCCTGTGGAGAATTTGGGTGTATTTGGTGGACATATTATTTATCTGAATGCCGGTGAACAGCAGTATACGGGTCCCAATCAGGAAGATCTGGGGACATTTATGACATATTTCACGTCTGGTGCATTGAGTTACGCCACCCTAATTTCCGAAAATACAAGTATTGGTTTCAACTTTAAAATTCTACATCAGCATCTGACAGATAAGTCAGTAGGCACAGAAGAAACTAAGGGAACTGCAACCAACTTTGGCTTTGATGTCGGTTATCTCAGCAAGGGATATCTGGGAGGGAAAGTGGACTTAGGTGCCATGATATCTAATCTGGGACCCAAAGTGATTTTCAATGATGAAGAACAGGCTGACCCTATGCCAACCAACTTAAAGATGGGCTTTAATCTACGTGCTTACGAGACAAAATATAATCGTCTGAACATTGTCTATGATGTAAATAAACTACTGGTTGGTGAATATGCATCCATGGATTGGGATGGCGATGGTTTGATTGGTGGTTATGGTGAATCCGGTGAAATTAATACCTCTGGAGACTACAACAGCGATGGTCAAAAGGAAATTGCCCATACAGATTCATGGTGGAAAGGTATTTTTACCTCTTTTGTAGATGACTGGTATCTGGGTGGTGACCGGGATATGGATGGTGATCGAAAGATTGGTGGCTTTGACGCAGATACGCTTGTAGCTATTGGTGGACTATACGGGGAAGATGGTTCCCTGGAAGTTGGCAACAGTTCTGACCGGAGTCCTGCAGATGAATTTAAATCTCTGATCCATAGTATTGGACTCGAATACTGGTACAACAACATGTTTGCAATTCGGGGCGGCTATTACTATGATACTGAGGGCAAGATCACCACACCCACAGTTGGTGCCGGGATTCGATACGGTAATTATGGATTTGATTTTGGCTATACAGTGGCTGAAGAAACCCACCCCTTGAACAATACAATGCGATTTTCTTTACAACTCAAGTTTTAAGAGTTGTAATAGCTGGTTTTCAAAAGCAAGCGGGAAAACTATCCATCGATCTATAGCTATATTAGTTCTAGCACTATTTTTTGTGGTGCCACTTTCAGCTGAAGCATTAAAGGTTGCTATCATCCGTGTGGATTTCCAGTGGGACGATTCTCCGGCAACAACCGGGGATGGCAGCTTTGTCCTGGAGGATACAAGCGATATTGAATGTTCAGATTGGTCCTTGGATCCACCACCCCATGGAAAAACCTATTTTCAAGATCATCTCATTGCTGCTGATAATTACTGGCGGCGAGTTAGTGATGGGGCAGTAAGAATCGATACAGAAAATTCCATGGTATTCCCGGCGGGCGAGCTGGAGGCTTATCCACTTCCCAATACCATGCTTTATTATCACCCTTATTTAACAGTATTTGATGAGACAGATAAATTATTTGAACTAACCCGTGATGCTCTGACTTTGGCAGATGCGGACGTCAATTTTAATTTATTTTCAACAATTATAATAGTTCACGCAGGGATGGGTGGCGATTTCGCTTTTGCTTTGGATCCGACACCAGGAAATATCCCATCAGCGTATCTCTCTAAAACAGATTTTGATGAGAAATATTATTTTTTAGTCGACGGAAAAATTCTTGAGGATATAATCATTATTCCTGAATCTCAGAATTTCCTCCAGTACGAAGAAACCCGTAGTCTTTTCGCAGATGCGAATGACCCTTGCTTCTATCAAGTGGGCTTAAATGGCACCATGGCGCTCATGCTGGGGTTTCATCTGGGATTGCCACCATTGTATAACACTGAGACAGGTCGCTCCCTTGTAGGGGGCTTTGCGCTTATGGACCAGGGCTCGAATAATTTCCATGGTATCGTACCGGCTTACCCGGATCCATATTCCCGTATAAAAGCCGGTTGGGTAACAGCAGTGGAGCGGGGGATCGGTGATGAAGTGAGTTTAACAGTCGATGATGCACCGGTTAAGATATCTATTTCCGATGATGAGTATTACTTGATTGAGAATTGTCAGAGGGATTTAATCGATCCTGATGATATGATCAGATGGATAGACGAGCCGAGCTATGACACTGTTTCTGTGAATCTTAGCAATAGTGGCGTAGTCATCCAGGTTGATGAACAACATGCCGGCTTACCCGGGAATGGTTTGTATATCTGGCACATTGATGAATCTGCCTGGTTCACTGACGAAAATCCTAATGGAGGTGATATTCAGTTAGTGGACTTTGTTGAGGCTGATGGCGCTCAGGACATGGGGCATACGACTCAGTTACTTTTTGCCAGCTACCTGGAAACCGGTTGGTGGTTTGATCCCTGGTATGCAGCAAATGAAGGCTGGTTTCATCTAAATCGCAATCAGGATGTGGTGGGTGACAGCTTATTGAGCTTTAGCTCTACGACCTTTCCCTCAACAGTATCAAATTCCGGGTTTCCCAGCCACCTAAGGATAGAGAATATCTCAAAAAATGGTTCCACTATGAGTTTCTCCATAGCCTCGGACAGGATAGTGGAATCGAATTCCATTTCTACTATTATCGGTTGGGGGCTTGATTCTGATTATCTTTGGGCTTTCAATTTGGATTCAACTCAAATTGTGTCGTGTGCTTATACTTCGGGATGTTTTCAATATACACCCAATAGTGTTGTCACTCCGGATGACATTTTCAGCGGAAGTATTGATAGTAATATCACATTTCAGCATCCATGGGTCGTGACCCGGATTGCCACCGGTATTCGATTTCTGAACATTGAAACCGGAGAAATATATATCGATTCAGACAATGATACTGCTTATGAGATCTCGATCACTGAGACTGAGGTTATCTACTTTGCTGATAGAGACGAAGTGTCATACATCGTTTACTGGAACCCCAGCACGGACTCTGATTCAAGTCATATGGTAAGATTACCACTGAATGATCCACTGGCTCGGTTTAGTACAACAACAGACACAATATTTTATTATGCAGCTGGTGAATCCCTTGTCCCTGTTCCAGCAGGAGTGACTCACAGCCAAAACTTTCAAGCATATGCAGAACCGCCTGAAAAATTGGATGTTATTTCCTGGTCAAGTACTGAAGAAAGACTTATGATCAGTCATTTACCGGGCGAGGAGAAAGATTATCTGCAAGTTGATAAACCCAGCTATATCATTCCCTTGGATATCGACTATAATGGAATTTTCGAGATTGCGCTCTTTTTTCAAACACAGGTTCAGATCATTACTCAATCTGGTATCCAATGGAATGGAAATCCTTTTTCTGTTGATCCATATTATGGCAACCCCGTCATAGTACCCTTAATTGATGGTGAACTCGGAATATTTCTCCGTCATGAGAATAGTTATTCGATCCATGCTCTTAATGGAGTGCTCATGGATAGCGGAGTGTTACCCACAGCACAAGATGATGTCCAAAACTCTGTTGGTCAAGGTGGAGAGGCATTTCTCCTTCGAAGTGGCGATTTTTTAATGAAATTCACAAAATCTCAGGATATTGAGCCATATACTTTCTGGATCGATCCACAAGGTCGATCGAATGGTGATCGTATGGTTATTCTAGCCGGTGAAGTGGCTAAAGGCTCTCTGGAGATAAAGAGTGGATCTGTTTACAATTATCCAAACCCCGTGAAGGGGAGTAACACAACCATTCGGGCCTGGATTGGTGATGTTGATTCCTGGTCAATTGAGATATTTTCTCTGAATGGCGCTCAAGTCCTTTTTAAGGAGCTGGATGTCCAACAGGTGAATACCTATAATGAATGGGTTTGGGATGCCTCTGGTGTATCAAATGGGGTCTATCTGGCGCAAGTTGTTGCCGGTGGTCAGGCTGAGATCATCAAGATCGCAATTATTCGATGAGATCATACATATTTGTTCTGATCCTGCTGACTATTACATCATTTGTAATGGCTCAAGGCTTTAATCACCCCGAGTTAGAGTGGGAAACCATTGAAGGTGAACACTTCATTGTCCACTATCATCAAAATACCTCCTGGACAGCCAATGAAGCTTTGCATGTGGCAGAAGATATCTATCCTGCTATCACTAGTTTGTATCGCTATAAGCCAAAAGAGAAAACCCATATAATTATTCGTGACACG
>JAUVKO010000173.1:2500-4954 GCA_030596225.1 Fidelibacterota bacterium | reverse complement strand
CACTCGCATGCATGGGACTCATGTTGCCGGCTTGCTTTGTGCTGCGACAGACAATACAACCGGTATCTCCAGTGTCATTTATAATGGATCTTTGATGTCCGTAAAATGTTTATATGATGAGGACTCAAATGGCTATATCTCTGGAGGTTATTCAGGCATGCTTTATGCCGCCAAAGCCGGTGCAGATATTATTAATCTCTCATGGGGAGGGACAGGCTATAGCGCTTCAAATCAGGCAACAATAAATCTTATTTATAACACCTATGGTGCCCTGGTGGTTGCCGCAGCCGGTAATGGCAATGATGATGGGACTCCCACGTCTACACCTCACTATCCATCAGGTTATAATAATGTAGTTTCAGTAACTGCAGTCAGTTCTTCTGATAGATTTTCCTGGGCTAATTATGGTGATGGGGCAGATAATAATCAGTTCTTTGGTATTGACCTGAGTGCTCCTGGTGAAGGTATTCAAAGCACTGTATTCACGACCAATGGTTCTTATGCCAGTTGGCCGGGGACATCGATGGCATCTCCTATCGTGGCATCTTGTTTAGGCCTGTTGAAGTCTGCATATCCCACTGCGTCTAATGACTGGCTGATTGAAAACATATTGAGCACTACTGATCCTATTGACCACCTTAACCCTGATTATATCGGCCAGTTAGGCACGGGGCGGGTAAATATTTACAATGCCTTAGCACATCTCATTTTCCCTAGTTTAAGTTATTCCTCTTATAGTCTTCAGATAATGAACGATAATGGCGATGATCAGCTTTCCCCTGGAGAGGAAGCTCTTATGCGGGTCAATCTCCATAATGAAGCTAATTGGGTAATTGCCTCCGATGTAACTGCTGTTTTGAGTAGCAGCTCTGAATTTGTTACCATTATTGATAGTACGGGAGCCTATGGTAGCATCAAAGATGGGAATGTTGCTGCAAACCTTTTAGATCGTTACCATTTTTCTATCTCATCAGCTGCGCCTGCCAGCCATTATCCCTTCACTTTGGTAGTCACGGCTAACTCAACATCAGAAAATCCATATTCAGTCACCCTTGATTTCACAGTTGAAGTCAGTATATGGCAAAGCAATTTTCCAATTGCGACGGGAATGATCTCAAGTGGTAATGCCGTGGTTGATCTGGATGGTAATGGGATCAACGAAATCATTTTTGGTGCCTCTGACAGCCTTCTGCATGCGATCACACCTGATGGTACAGAGTTGATCGGGTTTCCTGTTTCATTAAATAGTCGACTTGTGAGCACTCCGGCAGTGGGAGATCTTGATGATAATGGTGATCTGGAAATTGTTATTGGCGGTCTGGATCATAACCTCTATGTAGTCCAGCACGACGGTAGCTTTGAATCTATTCATACTTCTACGAGCTACCTATGGGCTCCCTCAACACTCTATGATCTGGATAATGATGGCGATCTGGAGATCATTACTCCGGCCTATTCAGGGGCTCTACAGCTCTTACATCATGATGGAACTCGATTCAATGATAATTTTCCTTTGAACTTAGGAGGGAATATTACCGGAGGGGCAGCTGTAGGTGATATCAACGTAGATGGAAATATTAATATTGTTGTCACCAGTTGGGATGATAAGCTGCATGTCTTTGATTTAACCGGTTCAGAGCTGACAGGTTTTCCGGTAGATCTTGAAGATCACGTGCGATCATCTCCGGTTTTAGCCAATTTGGATGGAAGCGCTGACGGTACTCTGGAGATTCTTTTTGGGAGTGACGATAATAGTCTTCACGCGTTCGATGCTTCCGGATCTGAATTGTGGAAGTTTACCTCAAGTGGACAGAATGTTCAAACAGATCCGGCAGTCTGTGATATAGACGGCGACGGAAATATGGAAGTTGTATTTGGGGGCCTGGATCGCAATATTTATGTTCTGGATCATTCAGGGGCTGTCCTTGACGGATGGCCGGTGCATACCGGAGGTTCAATTATCAGTTCCCCGGTTATCGCAGATGTTGATGGAGATAATGAAGCGGAGATATTTATTGGTTCCACTGACCGTTTTCTTTATGGTCTGCATCTGGATGGCAGCAAGGTGGGCGGATTTCCGGCAGAAAACTCAGGTAGAGTTCAAGGGTCACCCACTATCGCAGATTTAGATGGAGATGGCGACATAGAGATCGTTGTGGGAACTGATGAGCATATTGCTGTTTTTGATCTTGAAGGCTCAGGCAAATTGGCTGGTTATTGGCCTACTCATCGAGGCAATCTGCATCGCACCGGAACTTTATCAGCGCAGGATCCCAGTGGTGTACACAACTTTTTGCCCAAGCAATACGCTTTGTACAATAACTATCCCAATCCTTTCAATTCATCAACCCGGATCAGCTTCGATATCGCGGAAGCTGACTATACAGTGCTTCAGATCCTTGATATCAGGGGACGTGTTCTTGAAACATTGGTTTCAGAATATTTGACTCCGGC